>NZ_JABULD010000589.1:0-2659 GCF_014060985.1 Pseudomonas sp. MD195_PC81_125 | reverse complement strand
TGTAGGAGCTGCCGCAGGCTGCGATCTTTTTGACTTTTAACGCTCAAACAACTCCATCTGCTCAAACCCACCGCGCAAATCCTCCAGCCGGACCCCCACCCCCAACAACCGCACCGGTTTCCCGCCACGGTTGAATGCCTGCGTCAGCATCAACTGATAACTGCCCAAATCGCGCCCTGCCCCGGCCTGTTCCAGTGTGGTCTGGGTAAAATCGTGAAACTTCACTTTGACGAACGGCTTGCCCGGCCGATAACTGCTGTCGATCCGTTCCATGCGGGTTTTCAGGGTGTCCAGCAGCTCCGGCAGCTTGTCGAGGCAACTTCGCAGATCCGGCAGATCGACGTCGTAGGTGTTTTCCACGCTGATTGACTGACGGCGACTGTCGTTATGCACCAGCCGGTCATCAATCCCACGGGCCAGACTCCAGAGTCGCTCACCGAAACTGCCGAATTCGCGCACCAGCGCCAACTTGTCCCACTCGCGCAATTGCAGGCAATCGGCGATGCCGAGTTTGCCCAGCTTGTCCGCGGTGACTTTGCCGACGCCGTGCAACTTGCTCACCGGCAAACCGCTGACGAAATCTTCCACCTGATCCGGAGTAATGACGAACAGCCCGTTGGGCTTCTTCCAGTCACTGGCGATCTTGGCCAGAAACTTGTTCGGCGCCACACCCGCAGACACGGTGATGTGCAACTGATTGGAAACGCGCCGGCGGATATCCTGAGCAATACGCGTGGCGCTGCCGCCAAAATGCGCACTGTCGGAGACGTCAAGATAGGCTTCGTCCAGCGACAGCGGTTCGATCAGGTCGGTGTAATCGCGAAAGATCGTATGAATTTCCTTCGAGGCTTCGCGATAGGCGTCCATGCGTGGCTTGACGATGGTCAGGTCGGGGCACAGCTTCAAGGCGTGCCCGGATGACATTGCCGAGCGCACACCATAGGCCCGCGCTTCATAGTTGCAGGTTGCAATCACTCCACGCCGATCCGCCGACCCGCCCACCGCCAGCGGCTTGCCGGCCAGGTTCGGGTCGTCGCGCATCTCGATGGCGGCGTAGAAACAGTCACAGTCGACGTGGATGATTTTTCGCTGGGTCATGACAGAAAAAGCAACATGGTGAGCCGGAAACGCAGTATCTCACTGACACCTGTATATAGCACCAGTAGTCCGAATGTTCTTTTCAGTCTGTAGGACATCGACAATGAATTTATTTTCTCAATTGAAAATCATTGGACGATAGAGCTGAAAGCCTTGCCCCACCTGCCCTGCGTCCCTTCTCCCGCCCTGCAAAAAGCGCTAAGCGATTGAACAGGAACAGATTTATCCAGATTCAAGGTTGACACTTCGGCGATCCTCTGTAGAATGCCGCCACACAGACGCGGGATGGAGCAGTCTGGTAGCTCGTCGGGCTCATAACCCGAAGGTCGTCGGTTCAAATCCGGCTCCCGCAACCAAACATCAAAAAAGGCTACTCGAAAGAGTGGCCTTTTTTGTGCGCGTCTGTTTTTCAATCAAACGCGCAGCCGAGCGAGCAGGAATTCGTTGCATTTCCGAAACTTACCGTTGCGCTGCGACCGTTTGACGCAAATTCACACTTATTTGACCCTTTACGGGATTAGCGGTTGACACCTCGCCGTTCGCCTGTAGAATGCCGCCACACAGACGCGGGATGGAGCAGTCTGGTAGCTCGTCGGGCTCATAACCCGAAGGTCGTCGGTTCAAATCCGGCTCCCGCAACCAAACATCAAAAAAGGCTGCTCGAAAGAGTGGCCTTTTTTGTATCTGTGGAAAAAGTCCTTTCGCAACAATGATCTGTCACGCTGCAGTGAAACGCTCAGGATCATCAGACCCGCCCGGTTGCGACTATGCTTGAGTCGCAGGCAAGACGTCTGCAATCCATGACCCGCCCTCGCCGATCCCGGATGAGAGGCGTAGTATTTTGTGATTATTTTTTTCTACAGGGATTGGTAACTTGGCTGGATACCTCCATCCTGTCGCGCACAATCCAAGAGGTGATTGATGCGCGCCAACTCGTCTGATTCACAAGACACCGTCACAGCAGAACATCCGATCAAACCCGAGCGCCTGCGCTTGCTGGATCGGTTGAGCAAATATCGCCAGCCGATCGGTCTGGCGGTCACGTTGCTGCTGTTTGCCATTGCGCTGATTGCCTGCCGCCATCTGCTGAGCGAACTCGATCTCTACGCCCTGCATGACTCGATCCTGGCCGTGCCGAAACCGGCCCTGCTGGGAGCCGTGAGTGCGACGGTGGTCGGCTTCATCATATTGCTCGGCTATGAATGGTCGGCCAGCCGCTATGCCGGCGTGGCCTTGCCGCCGCGCACCCTGGCACTGGGCGGCTTCACCGCGTTTGCGATTGGCAACGCCATCGGCCTGTCGCTGCTGTCCGGCGGCTCGGTGCGCTACCGTTTATATGCACGACATGGTCTGGGGGCATCGGAAGTCGCGCACATGACGCTGTTCGCCAGCCTGTCGCTGGGTTGTGCCCTGCCTCCGCTGGCCGCCCTCGCGACCCTGAGTGACCTGCCCGCCGCCTCCACTGCATTGGGTTTGTCAGAAGGCCTGCTCGGCACGATCGCCGCGGTGGTGCTGGGGCTTGGCGCGATTCTGGCCGTCGGCATCTATCGCCGCCGCCTGC
>NZ_JABULD010000244.1:0-4209 GCF_014060985.1 Pseudomonas sp. MD195_PC81_125 | reverse complement strand
TGAAAGCATCTAAGCGGGAAACTTGCCTCAAGATGAGATCTCACTGGAACCTTGAGTTCCCTGAAGGGCCGTCGAAGACTACGACGTTGATAGGTTGGGTGTGTAAGCGCTGTGAGGCGTTGAGCTAACCAATACTAATTGCCCGTGAGGCTTGACCATATAACACCCAAGCAATTTGAATGCTCGAAAGAGACCAGATTGCGGTGTGTGAAGACGCAATGAACCGAAAGTTCGCGCTGCTCACAAACACCTGTATCACATACCCGATTTGCTGAAGCGAGGCCAGCCGGTCACGAGTCAGTACCCGAATTTCTTGACGACCATAGAGCGTTGGAACCACCTGATCCCATCCCGAACTCAGAAGTGAAACGATGCATCGCCGATGGTAGTGTGGGGTTTCCCCATGTGAGAGTAGGTCATCGTCAAGATTAAATTCCGAAACCCCAATTGCGAAAGCAATTGGGGTTTTGTTTTGCCCGCAGGAAAGTATTTTTACTTAGGCAGCGAACAATTTTGCACAGTTATTTTCGAATCAGAACACTAGAATAGCCCCATCCTTTTCGGAGCCAGAGCCTTTATGTCAGATCCGGTTGACGCCCAAGGGCTGTCAGATTTACCGCTGGAAGACTTGGTGGCCTGTCATGAGTGCGACCTGCTAATGCGCAAGCCCAAGCTTGCCCATGGCGAAA
Organism: Pseudomonas sp. MD195_PC81_125; assembly: GCF_014060985.1. Classification (NCBI taxonomy): domain Bacteria; kingdom Pseudomonadati; phylum Pseudomonadota; class Gammaproteobacteria; order Pseudomonadales; family Pseudomonadaceae; genus Pseudomonas; species Pseudomonas sp. MD195_PC81_125. The sequence continues at coordinate 3,520 of NZ_JABULD010000244.1, read as the reverse complement.
AAGCACTCTGCCCTCGCTGCGGTTACGAGTTGTACGCCCACCGCCATAACGTGGTGCAGCGCAGCCTTGCCCTGGTGATCGCAGCATTATTGCTGTACATCCCGGCAAACTTTTTACCCATCATGCAACTCAATATCCTCGGACAATCTTCGCAGGATACGGTCTGGAGTGGCGTGCTCGGCTTGTTCAATACGGACATGCAGGGCGTTTCGATCGTTGTATTCCTGTGCAGTATGGCTATTCCGTTGCTGAAGTTGCTGTGCCAGTTATTCGTATTGCTGACGATCCGTTTCAACGTCGGGCGTAGCTACGGTTTGCTGCTGTATCGCATTTATCACCACCTCAAAGATTGGGGAATGCTCGAGGTTTACCTCATGGGCGTCCTCGTGGCGATCGTCAAACTGGCGGACATGGCGGCCATCACCGTCGGCCTCGGTCTGGCGTGTTTCATCGGTTTGTTGTTGGTTCAGATCTGGCTGGAAGTGGTGATGTCACCGCATCAGATCTGGCAGGCGTTATCAGGAGAGGATGCCCATGCGGGCGATTGATGCGGGCATTCTGATCTGTACCGAATGCCATGAATTGAACAAACTGGATGCGGACATCGACGAGCAAACCTGCACCCGCTGCGGTGCGCTGGTTCACGCTCGTCGTCCGAACAGTCTGGCCCGAACCTGGGCCCTGCTAATCACGGCTGCGATTATCTACATCCCGGCCAATGTGTTGCCGATCATGACGGTCAGTTCGCTGGGTCAGGGCGATCCCAGCACCATCATGTCCGGCGTGATCCAGTTGGTGCAGCACGGCATGATCCCGATTGCCGCGGTGGTGTTCATCGCCAGTATTCTGGTGCCGACGTTCAAACTGGTCGGTATCGCGCTGTTGCTGTTTTCTGTACAGCGCCGCCAGCCATTGTCTGCACGGCAGCGGATCTGGATGTATCGCTTCATCGAGTTCATCGGTCGCTGGTCGATGCTCGACATCTTTGTGATCGCCATTCTGGTGGCGGTCGTCAACTTCGGCCGGCTTGCCAATGTCGAAGCCAATCTTGGCGCCATCGCTTTCGCCAGTGTGGTGATTCTGACGATGCTTGCCGCAGTAACTTTCGATCCCCGACTGATTTGGGATAACACGGAGTCGGACGACGACCATGACTGATTTGCCTGTAGCGAAAACCCGACCGGCCTCCAACTGGTCTGCCATCTGGGTACTGCCCCTGATCGCCCTGATCATCGGCGGCTGGCTTGGCTGGCGTGCCTATAACGAAACCGGTATCGAGATTCAGGTTCGTTTCGAAAGCGGTGAAGGCATCCAGGCCAACAAAACCGAGGTCATGTACAAAGGCATGTCGGTCGGTAAGGTGAAGACGCTCAAGCTCGACGACGAAGGCAATTCCAAAGGCGTGATCGCCACTGTGGAGATGAACAAGGACGTCGAACAATACCTCAAGACCAGCACCCGCTTCTGGTTGGTGAAACCAAGCGTCACCCTGGCCGGCATCACAGGACTGGAAACACTGGTTTCGGGGAACTACGTGGCCATCAGCCCGGGTGAAGGCGAGCCGACCCGCAAGTTCAAGGCCCTGGCTGAAGAGCCGCCATTGTCGGATTCCAAGCCTGGCCTGCACCTGACTATCAAGGCCGATCGCCTCGGTTCGCTGAATCGCGGCAGCCCGGTGTTCTACAAGCAGATCAAAGTCGGTCAGATCAAAAGCTACGTGCTGTCTGAAGACCAGAGCACCGTTGAACTGAAAGTGTTCATCGAACCGACCTACGCCAAACTGGTGCGCAAACACACGCGTTTCTGGAATGCCAGCGGCATCAGCATCGACGCCAACCTGTCGGGGGTGAAAGTGCGCAGCGAGTCCCTGGCGAGCATCGTCGCCGGCGGTATCGCCTTCGCCACTCCGGAGAATCGCAAGGACAGTCCACCCACCGATCCAAGCCTGCCGTTCCGTTTGTATGAGGACTTCGACGCCGCCGCTGCCGGCATTCGGGTCAAGGTCAAACTCAGTGACTTTGAAGGCCTGCAGGCCGGTCGCACGCCGGTGATGTACAAGGGCATTCAGGTCGGCAACCTGAAAGCGTTGAAAATCGATCCGGATCTCAACAGCGCCACGGCCGAACTGACGCTGGATCCTCTGGCCGAAGACTACCTGGTCGATGGCACGCAGTTCTGGGTGGTCAAGCCGTCGATTTCCCTGGCCGGTATTACCGGGCTCGAAGCGTTGGTAAAAGGCAACTACATCGCCGTGCGTCCGGGCGACAAAGGTGCTGCGCCGAAACGCGAATTCGAGGCGCGGCCAAAAGCCCCGCCACTGGATCTGCGCGCCCCCGGTCTGCATCTGGTGCTGTTCACCGATGTTCTCGGTTCGATCGAAGTCGGCAGTCCGATTCTGTACAAACAGGTCAAGGTTGGCTCGGTCCAGAGCTATCAATTCTCCAAGACCAAAAAACAGATCGTCATTGGCGTGCATATCGAGAAGGAGTACGAAAACCTGGTCAACGCCTCGACGCGCTTCTGGAATGTCAGCGGCATCACCCTCACCGGTGGTCTGACGGGCGGAATTCAAGTGAAGAGCGAGTCGTTGCAGACGTTGATGGCCGGCGGTATCGCTTTCGAAACCCCGCAAGCCAAGGCGCCGTTGCAGAAGCGTATTCCGCGCTTCCGTCTGTTCGCCAACCATGACGAGGCCAACCAGAAAGGCACGCTGGTGACGATCAAGGTCGACCGCGCCGATGGTTTGCGCCCGGGCACCCCGATTCGTTTCAAGGGGCTGGATGTCGGCAAGATTGAAGACGTCGATCTGACCGACGATCTGCAAGCCGTGATGATTACCGCGCGGATCACTGAAGTGCCGGAGAAGATTGCCCGGGTCGGCAGCCAGTTCTGGGTGGTCAAGCCGGAGTTGGGGCTGATCAAGACCCAGAATCTGGAAACCCTGGTCACCGGGCAGTACGTGGAAGTGCAGCCGGCGGCGAAAAATCTTGGCCCGCAGAAGAACTTCGTCGCGCTGGCCAGTCCGCCGGAGGTGGTCAAGCAAGAGGCCGGTTTGAGTCTGGTGTTGAGTGCCGCCCGTCGTGGCTCGCTGAAACCGGGCGTACCCGTGACCTACCGGGAAATCACCGTGGGCAAGGTCACCGGTTATGAACTGGGGCAGACGGCCGATCGGGTGTTGGTGCACATTCTGATCGAGCCGAAATATGCGCCGTTGGTGCGCAGCGGCAGCCGATTCTGGAATACCAGCGGCGTCGGTTTCGACATCGGCTTGTTCAATGGTCTGACAGTGCGCACAGAGTCGCTGGAGACGGCGATTCAGGGGGGCATCGCTTTCGCTACCCCGGACGGTGAACGGATGGGCAACCCGGCGCGTGCGGAACAGACGTTCCCGCTGTTCGAAAAGTTTGAGGATGAGTGGCTGACCTGGGCGCCGAAGATTTCGCTCGGTAAGTAATCCGGAATTGATGTGGCGTCTACAAAGACGCCATCGCTGGCAAGCCAGCTCCCACAGGGTTTCATG
>NZ_JABULD010000276.1:0-2480 GCF_014060985.1 Pseudomonas sp. MD195_PC81_125 | reverse complement strand
AAGAAGCATGAAAAACCGTGAGCTGAAGCGTCAGCTCACTGTTGTCAAGTACGCCGTCAAGCGTGCAGCGCTGAAAGCTATCATCGTTGATCTGAACGCAAGTCCAGAAGCGCGTTGGGAAGCGACCGTAGCTCTGCAGAAGCAACCACGTGACGCAAGCGCTTCGCGCATGCGTAACCGTTGCCGCCTGACTGGTCGTCCGCACGGCGTTTACCGCAAGTTCGGCCTGGGCCGTAACAAACTGCGTGAAGCGGCAATGCGTGGTGACGTTCCAGGTCTGGTTAAAGCCAGCTGGTAATCGCTGTCAAAGCCTTGATGGTCGGGGTCGCAAGAACCTGACCATCGGTGGCCTTGAATTTGAATCAAGCCCCTTTTGGGGCTTGATTCATTTCTGGGGTGTGTCTAGAATGACCGGCTCGCCTGAGCCCGTGTTTTTCGTGCCCGGAATTTCTCGGCGACAAGTAGTAGCCGCAAGGCTAATTTTTCTGTATTAGGAGCGTCTAGCCCATGAGTATGCAGGACCCGTTAGCGGACATGCTAACTCGAATCCGTAATGCCCAGATGGCTGAAAAGTCTGTCGTAAGCATGCCGTCTTCCACGTTGAAGGTGGCTGTAGCAAAAGTCCTGAAGGACGAAGGTTACATCGCGGATTTTCAGATCACCACCGACGCTAAGCCGTCGTTGTCCATCTCGCTGAAATACTTCGAAGGCCGTCCGGTCATCGAGGAAGTCAAGCGCGTTAGTCGTCCAGGCCTGCGTCAGTACAAGTCCGTTGAAGATCTGCCGAAAGTTCGTGGCGGTCTTGGCGTGTCTATCGTCTCCACCAACAAAGGTGTGATGACGGATCGTGCTGCGCGCGCTGCCGGTGTCGGCGGCGAAGTTCTTTGCACTGTGTTCTAAGGGGGGATAAGCATGTCTCGCGTCGCTAAGAACCCCGTTAAGCTGCCAGCCGGTGTCGAAGTCAAATTCGCAGGCCAGCAGCTTTCGGTGAAGGGTGCCAAGGGTACTCTTGAACTGAACATCCATTCGTCCGTTGAGATCGTTGAAGAAGCTGGTGAGCTGCGTTTCGCTGCTCGCAATGGCGATCAACAGACTCGCGCAATGGCCGGTACCACGCGTGCGTTGGTAAACAACATGGTCCAAGGCGTAAGCCAAGGCTTCGAGCGCAAGCTCCAGCTGGTCGGTGTTGGTTACAAGGCGCAAGCAAAAGGTCAGGTGCTGAACCTGGCTCTTGGCTTCTCGCACCCAGTGGATTACGAACTGCCGCAAGGCATCACCGCTGAGACTCCTAGCCAGACCGATATCCTGATCAAGGGCATCGACAAGCAGCTGGTAGGTCAAGTGGCCGCTGAGATCCGCGACTTCCGTCCACCAGAGCCGTACAAAGGCAAAGGTGTGCGCTACGCGGACGAAGTCGTCCGTCGTAAAGAAGCCAAGAAGAAGTAGGGCATAGCAAATGACCGACAAAAAAGTTACTCGACTGCGTCGCGCTCGCAAAGCACGCCTGAAAATGCACGAACTCGAAGTCGTGCGTCTCTGCGTGTTCCGCTCGTCGCAGCACATCTACGCCCAGGTCATCTCGGCCGACGGCAACAAAGTCCTGGCAAGTGCCTCGACTTTGGATAAAGAACTGCGTGATGGTGCCACTGGCAACATCGACGCGGCCACAAAGGTTGGCCAGCTGGTCGCTACGCGTGCTAAGGCCGCTGGCGTCTCGCAAGTGGCTTTCGACCGCTCTGGCTTCAAGTACCATGGCCGCGTTAAAGCGCTGGCTGATGCTGCTCGTGAAGCTGGGCTGGAGTTCTAAGTTATGTCAAATAACGACCAAAAGCGCGACGAAGGCTACATCGAGAAGCTGGTTCAAGTTAACCGCGTAGCCAAAACCGTTAAAGGCGGCCGTATCTTCACTTTCACCGCGTTGACCGTGGTTGGTGATGGTAAAGGGCGTGTTGGCTTCGGCCGTGGCAAGTCGCGTGAAGTGCCTGCTGCGATCCAGAAGGCAATGGAAGCTGCTCGCCGCAACATGATTCAAGTTGACCTGAACGGCACCACCCTGCAGTACGCAATGAAGTCCGCTCACGGCGCTTCGAAGGTGTACATGCAGCCTGCTTCTGAAGGTACCGGTATCATCGCTGGCGGCGCTATGCGTGCTGTCCTCGAAGTTGCTGGCGTTCAGAACGTTCTGGCCAAGTGCTACGGCTCGACTAACCCGGTAAACGTGGTTCACGCCACTTTCAAGGGTCTGAAGGCTATGCAATCTCCTGAGTCCATTGCTGCCAAGCGTGGCCTGACTGTCAAGGAGATCTTCTGATCATGGCTACCGTTAAAGTTACGCTGATCAAAAGCATGACCGGCCGCATCCCTAACCACAAACTGTGCGTTAAGGGTCTGGGTCTGCGTCGCATCGGTCACACTGTAGAAGTCCAGGATACTCCCGAGAATCGCGGGATGATCAACAAGGCTTACTACATGCTGCGTGT
>NZ_JABULD010000340.1:0-5385 GCF_014060985.1 Pseudomonas sp. MD195_PC81_125 | reverse complement strand
TCCGATGCCGGCAAAAACCGGCATCGGATTCGAATCAGGCTCCCCGGATGAACCGCTGTCAACTTAGCCCTTGAACCCGAAAGTTCAAGGTGGAGGATGCAGTAGACTTTAAGGCTTTCCGTCTGGCGGACATGCACACCAGCCCAACGTGCAACCTCCAGGGTAGTGCAAATCGGCTCAGGGACATCGTCAACTGGCAAGCACCCCAGGGAGTGCCGCGAGTATACCTCAAGCGGCCCGGCGAATCAGCCTTGGTGACGTCCGGATCGGTCGCCAGCACCAGATCGACACGATCGAGCAAGTCGCGCACCTGTTCACGGGTCGAGCCGCTGGCCTGGATGTCCGGGCGCTCTTCTTTGTGCAAGAGGTCGTGGGTGATGTTCAGCGCGGCCATCACGGCGATACGGTCGGCGCCGATGACTTTGCCGCTGCTGCGGATCTCGCGCATCTTGCCGTCCAGGTAGCGGGCGGCGCTGACCAGATTGCTGCGTTCTTCCTGGGGGCAGATGATCGAATATTCTTTGTCGAGGATCTGCACGGTAACGCTATTGCTTGAACTCATGAGTCTTGCTCCAGGGCCTTGAGGCGCGAAATCATCGATTCGACCTTACGCCGGGCGATTTCGTTTTTTTTCAATGAGGTGAGCGCGTTCCTCGCGCCAGGTCTTTTCCTGAGCTAGTAAGAGTGCGTTTTGACTCTTAAGTTGCTCCACTCGACTAATCAGCAGTTCGAGTCTGGCCATCAGCGCTTGCAGGTCGGTGTCTTCCATTGTGTCCACTGAGTCGGAGTCTGTCTGATGGGATAGCTGGCGGACAGCCTTTAATAGTCTTGGCGAGTCTGTCGATGTAGGATACAAGGCCTTCATTCTAGACATAGCGCCGTCTGGCGCCTAGCTGCCCATGACCATTGCGAATTCCCCGTACCAAGCCTTTGCCACCCTGCTGACTGCCAGCGGCCACAACGTCTCGCCTGCCGAACTGCATGGCCTGCTGCTCGGCCGCAGCTGCGCCGGCGCCGGCTTCGATAACGAAGGCTGGTTGATCGACGCCGCCGAATTGCTCGAAGGCGATATCCAGGACAACGTCCGCAACGCCCTGATCGGCCTGCAAGAAATGGTCAAGGGTGAGTTGACCGGCAGCGACGTGACCGTCGTCCTGCTGCTGCCGACCGATGACGCGCCGCTGGCCGACCGCGCTGCTGCACTGGGCCAATGGTGCCAAGGCTTCCTCAGCGGTTTCGGCCTGAACTGCCGCGACAGCAGCATGCTCAGCACCGAAGCTACCGAAGTGCTGCAGGATCTGGCGGCGATTTCCCAGGTGCAAGATGCCCTGGAAGAGTCCGACGACGGCGAAAACGATTACATGGAAGTCATGGAATACCTGCGCGTCGCGCCGCTGCTGCTGTTCTCGGAAACCAGGAAAGCCGACGTGCCGCCAGCCGCCAAGCCGTCGCTGCATTAATCGCGTGCCAGGGAAAGCCATCTGCCCATGACCCATATCCCTAAAGCGGAATACAGCCGTCGCCGCAAGGCCCTGATGGCGCAGATGGAACCCAACAGCATCGCGATCCTGCCCGCTGCCGCGGTGGCGATCCGCAACCGCGACGTCGAGCATGTCTATCGTCAGGACAGCGACTTTCAGTACCTCAGTGGATTCCCCGAACCGCAGGCGGTCATCGTCCTGATGCCCGGCCGCGAGCATGGCGAGTACGTGCTGTTCTGCCGTGAACGCAACGCCGAACGTGAGTTGTGGGACGGTCTGCGCGCCGGGCAGGAAGGTGCAATCCGTGATTACGGCGCCGACGACGCGTTCCCGATTACCGACATCGACGACATCCTGCCGGGCCTGATCGAAGGCCGCGACCGGGTGTATTCGGCGATGGGCAGCAACCCGGAGTTCGATCGCCACCTGATGGACTGGATCAACGTGATCCGCTCCAAGGCGCACCTCGGCGCCCAGCCGCCGAACGAATTCGTTGCCCTGGATCACCTGCTGCACGACATGCGCCTGTATAAATCGGCGGCAGAAGTGAAGGTGATGCGCGAAGCCGCACGGATCTCCGCTCAGGCCCACATCCGGGCGATGCAGGCCAGTCGGCCGGGTTTGTACGAGTACAGCCTTGAAGCCGAACTCGATTACGAATTCCGCAAGGGCGGGGCGAAGATGCCGGCTTACGGCTCGATTGTCGCCGCCGGACGCAACAGCTGCATCCTGCATTACCAGCAGAATGACGCGCTGCTCAAGGACGGCGATCTGGTATTGATCGACGCCGGTTGCGAAATCGACTGCTACGCCAGCGACATCACTCGCACCTGGCCGGTCAACGGCAAGTTCTCGCCAGAGCAAAAAGCGATTTACGAGTTGGTGCTGGCCTCGCAGGAAGCCGCATTCGCTGAAATCGCCCCGAACAAAAATTGGAATCAGGCGCACGAAGCCACGGTTCGGGTGATTACCACGGGGCTGGTAAAACTTGGATTGCTGCAAGGCGAGGTCGACGAATTGATCGCGACCGAAGCTTACAAAGCGTTTTACATGCACCGTGCCGGGCACTGGCTGGGCATGGATGTACACGACGTCGGCGAATACAAGGTCGGCGGCGAATGGCGGGTGCTGGAGGTCGGCATGGCGCTGACCGTGGAGCCGGGCATCTACATCGCCCCGGACAACCAGAACGTAGCAAAGAAATGGCGCGGCATTGGCGTGCGCATCGAGGATGACGTGGTAGTGACCAAAACCGGTTGTGAAATATTGACCAGCGGCGTACCGAAAACCGTCGCCGAGATTGAAGCGCTGATGGCGCAAGCACGGACCCACGCGGCATGAGTCGAGTCAATCTGGCAATCATCGGCGGCGGCCTGGTCGGCGCCAGTCTGGCGCTGGCCTTGCAGGCCGGGGCCAAGGCGCGCGGCTGGAAAATCGTCCTGATCGAACCGTTCGCCCCCGGCGACAGCTGGCAGCCGAGCTACGACGCCCGTTCATCGGCGCTGTCCTTCGGTTCGCGGCAGATCTACCAGCGGCTGGGTGTGTGGCAGGAGATTTCCCGCCGCGCCGAGCCGATCAAACAGATTCACGTCTCCGATCGGGGTCGCTTCTCCACTGCCCGTCTGTCGGCGATGGAAGAGGGCGTGCCGGCCTTGGGTTACGTGGTGGAAAACGCCTGGCTCGGCCAGTGCCTGTGGCAGCACCTGGATAAAGACGTGATCAGCTGGCGTTGCCCGGCGGAAGTCACGCGCATGGAGCCGCTGGCTGACGGCTATCGCCTGACGCTCAACGATGAAACCAGCATCGAGTGCGATCTGGCGGTGCTCGCCGATGGTGGCCGCTCCGGTCTGCGCGAGCAGTTGGGCATCAACGTGCGCAAGCGTCCGTACAACCAGAGCGCGCTGATCGCCAACATCACCCCCGAGCGAAGCGCACAACGGCATGGCCTTCGAGCGCTTCACCGACGAAGGGCCGATGGCCTTGCTGCCGCTGCCGGACAACCGTTGCGCACTGGTCTGGACCCGCCTGGGCATGGACGCGCAGCGTTTGGCCGATTTGAGCGAGCGCGATTTCCTCAGCGAACTGCAGGGCGTGTTTGGCTACCGCCTCGGCACCCTGAAACAGGTTGGCGCGCGGCATCTGTACCCGCTGTCGCTGGTGGAGGCCGAAGAGCAGGTGCGCTCGCATCTGGCCGTACTCGGCAACGCCGCGCACAGCCTGCACCCGATTGCCGGGCAGGGGTTCAACCTGTCCCTGCGTGATGCCGATGCGCTGGCTGCCGCACTGCTCGCCAGCGACAAAGCGCTGGGCGACTTCGCCACGTTGCAGGCCTATCGCGAGCGCCAGCGGCTGGATCAGGACCTTACAGTAGGCTTCTCCGATCAGGTCACCCGCCTGTTCGGCAGCACCCAGCCGCTGGTGTCGCTGGGGCGCAACATTGGCTTGCTCGGTCTCGATCTGCTGCCACCGGCCAAGCGCTGGTTTGCCCGTCAGGCCATGGGGCTGGGGACGCGGCCGGATGCTTGAGCGGCGGATCGTCACTTTCACTTTCAGCAGCGCGCCGCCCACTGGCGCGTTCGGTAAAACCCTTTACGGGCGGCGCATGCCGCCAGCGAGACAGGCTTAAAGCATGGAAATGCGCGCAGATCTGCTGATTGTCGGAGCCGGAATGGTCGGCAGCGCCCTCGCGCTGGCGTTGCAGGACAGTGGCCTGGAAGTGTTGCTGCTCGACGGCAGCCCGCTGAGCGTCAAACCGTTCGATGCCGCCGCGCCGTTCGAGCCGCGAGTGAGCGCCTTGTCGGCGGCCAGCCAGCGGATTCTCGAGCGCCTTGGCGTGTGGGACGGCATCGCCAAACGCCGCAGCAGCCCGTACACCGACATGCATGTGTGGGACGGCAGCGGCACCGGGCAGATTCATTTCTCGGCGAGCAGTGTGCACGCCGATGTGCTGGGGCATATTGTCGAAAACCGCGTGGTGCAGGATGCCTTGCTCGATCGTTTGCACGACTGCGATCTGGGCATGCTGGCCAACGCACGGCTGGAACAGATGCGCCGCTCCGGTGATGACTGGCTGCTGACCCTGGCCGATGGTCGCCAGTTGCGTGCGCCGCTGGTGATTGCGGCGGACGGCGCCCATTCGGCGGTACGTCGCCTGACCGGCGTCGCCACCCGCGAGTGGGATTACCTGCACCACGCCATCGTCACCAGTGTGCGCAGCAGCAGGCCGCACCGGATGACCGCGTGGCAGCGTTTTACCGATCACGGGCCGCTGGCGTTTCTGCCGCTGGAGCGTGACGGGCAGCAAGACTGGTGCTCGATTGTCTGGTCGACCACGCCGAGTGAAGCCGAACGCCTGATGGCGCTGGATGAAGCCGCGTTCTGCCGAGAACTGGAGCGTGCGTTCGAAGGTTGCCTGGGCGAAGTGCTCAGCGCTGACCCACGGTTGTGCGTGCCGTTGCGTCAACGGCATGCCAAGCGCTACGTCGCCGAAGGGTTGGCGTTGATCGGCGATGCGGCGCACACCATTCACCCGTTGGCCGGGCAGGGCGTCAACCTGGGTTTCCTTGATGCGGCGGTGCTGGCTGAAGTGCTGCTGCAAGCTGCGGAACGCGGCGAGCGCCTGGCGGACGTGAAAGTGCTGAGTCGTTACGAGCGTCGGCGCATGCCGCACAACCTCGCGCTGATGGCGGCGATGGAGGGCTTCGAACGCTTGTTCCAGGCCGACCCGTTGCCGGTACGCTGGTTGCGCAACGCCGGGTTGAAGCTGGTGGAGCAGATGCCCGAGGCCAAGGCACTCTTTGTTCGTGAAGCACTGGGCCTCACAGGTGACCTCCCCGCGCTCGCCAAACCCTGAGTCGATAACGCTCCCTGTAGGAGCTGCCGAAGGCTGCGATCTTTTGATCTT
>NZ_JABULD010000646.1:0-14058 GCF_014060985.1 Pseudomonas sp. MD195_PC81_125 | reverse complement strand
CTGCTCGCGAAGACGGTCTGTCAGCTCCGGATACTTCGACTGATACACCGCTTTCGCGAGCAGGCTCGCTCCCACAAGAACCGTGGAGACGGAAGAATATGAGCGACTTCAACACCCTCGCATTGCAGAGCGATCCACGGGGTTTCGCGACCCTGTGGCTGAGCCGCGAAGAAAAGAACAACGCGTTCAACGCAGAGATGATCCGCGAACTGATTCTGGCGCTGGACAAGGTCGCCAGCGATGCCAGCCTGCGTTTCCTGCTGGTGCGCGGGCGTGGCAGGCACTTCAGCGCCGGCGCCGATCTGGCGTGGATGCAGCAATCAGCCGAGCTCGATTACCACACCAACCTCGACGACGCCCGCGAGCTGGCGGAACTGATGTACAACCTCGCCAAGCTGAAAATCCCGACCCTGGCCGTGGTGCAAGGGGCGGCGTTCGGCGGCGCGCTGGGTCTGATCAGTTGCTGCGACATGGCGATTGGCAGCGATGACGCGCAGTTCTGTCTGTCGGAAGTGCGCATCGGCCTGGCCCCGGCGGTGATCAGTCCGTTCGTGGTGCAGGCCATCGGCGAACGGGCTGCGCGTCGCTACGCCCTGACCGCTGAACGTTTCGGCGGACAGCGTGCGCGGGAAATCGGTTTGTTGTCCGAGAGCTACCCGGCCGCCGAGCTTGATCAAGCGGTCGAACAATGGATCGACAACCTGCTGCTCAACAGTCCCGCCGCGATGCGCGCCAGCAAGGATCTGCTGCGCGAAGTCGGTAACGGTGCGCTGACCCCGGCGTTGCGCCGTTACACCGAAAACGCCATCGCACGTATCCGCGTCAGCCCTGAAGGCCAGGAAGGCTTGCGCGCCTTTCTGCAAAAACGTCCGCCAAGCTGGCAGGCTGCAACCACCCCCAAGGAGCCGCGTTGATGAGCGCACCTGTTCTCACCACCCTGTTGGTGGCCAACCGTGGCGAAATCGCTTGCCGGGTCATGCGTACCGCCAAGGCGCTGGGCCTGACCACCGTCGCCGTGCATAGCGCCACCGACCGCGAAGCGCGGCACACCCGGGAAGCAGATATCCGCGTTGATCTCGGCGGCAGCAAAGCCGCTGACAGCTATCTGCAAATCGACAAGCTGATCGCGGCCGCCAAGGCCAGCGGCGCGCAGGCGATTCATCCGGGTTATGGCTTTCTGTCGGAGAACGCTGGTTTCGCCCGTGCCATTGAACAGGCCGGGCTGATCTTCCTTGGTCCACCCGCCTCGGCCATCGACGCGATGGGCAGCAAATCGGCGGCCAAGGCGTTGATGGAAACCGCCGGTGTGCCGCTGGTGCCGGGCTATCACGGCGAGGCGCAGGATCTCGATACCTTCCGCGATGCCTGCGCACGTATTGGCTATCCGGTGCTGCTCAAGGCCACGGCCGGTGGCGGTGGCAAAGGCATGAAAGTGGTCGAGGACGTCAGCCAATTGGCCGAAGCCCTGGCCTCGGCGCAGCGTGAGGCGCAGTCGTCATTCGGCGATTCGCGAATGCTGGTGGAGAAATACCTGCTCAAACCACGCCATGTGGAAATTCAGGTGTTCGCCGATCAGCATGGCAACTGCCTGTACCTCAACGAGCGTGATTGCTCGATTCAGCGCCGGCACCAGAAAGTCGTCGAAGAAGCCCCGGCTCCGGGCCTGACCCCGGACGCTGCGCCGCGCCATGGGCGAAGCGGCGGTGCGTTCGGCGCAGGCGATTGGTTACGTCGGCGCGGGGACCGTGGAGTTCCTGCTGGATGCGCGCGGCGAATTCTTCTTCATGGAGATGAACACGCGCTTGCAGGTCGAACACCCGGTCACCGAAGCGATCACCGGACTCGATCTGGTGGCGTGGCAGATTCGTGTGGCGCGCGGCGAAGCGTTGCCGATCACCCAGGATCAGGTGCCGCTCAATGGCCATGCGATTGAAGTGCGCCTGTATGCCGAAGACCCGTCGAATGATTTCCTGCCCGCCACCGGCCGCCTGGATTTGTATCGTGAATCGGCTGCGGGACCAGGGCGTCGGGTCGATAGCGGTGTTGAGCAAGGCGATGAAATTTCGCCGTTCTACGACCCGATGCTCGGCAAGCTGATCGCCTGGGGCGAGGATCGCGAGCAGGCGCGGCTGCGGCTGTTGAGCATGCTCGATGAGTTCGCGATCGGCGGTTTGAAGACCAACATCAACTTCCTGCGGCGGATCATCGCGCATCCGGCATTTGCTGCTGCGGAGCTGGATACCGGGTTCATTCCGCGTTATCAGGAAACGCTGCTGCCTGCTCCGGGTGAACTGAGCGATGAATTCTGGCAGACCGCAGCACAGGCTTTTGCACAGGGTTTACCGAGCGCTGTTCGGGAAGATGATCCGGGGTCGCCGTGGGCCTTGAACCAAGGTTTGCGCGCGGGCCTGCCGGCGGAAATCACTCTGCACTTGAGCTGCGAGGGTCAGGATCGGGCACTGACGCTGAATAGCGCCAGCAACGCTACGCTGTCCGATGAAGCGCTGGTGGTCGAGCGCGACGGCGTGCGCCGCACCTTGCGCGCCATTCGCCAGGGCGATTCGCTGTACCTGCAATGGGACGGCGAGTTGCGCCGTATCGAGACCTACGACCCGATCAGCGCCGTCGACGCCAGCCACAGCCATCAGGGCGGTCTGACTGCGCCCATGAACGGCAGCATCGTGCGGGTGTTGGTGGAGGCCGGGCAATCGGTCGAGGCCGGCGCGCAACTGGTGGTGCTGGAGGCGATGAAGATGGAGCACAGCATTCGCGCGCCCCATGCTGGCGTGATCAAAGCGCTGTATTGCCAGGAAGGCGAAATGGTCAGCGAAGGCAGCGCTTTGGTTGAACTGGAAGCCGTGTAGCCAGAGGATCGATCCTGCGCCGAGCGAGGATCGATCTGGCTAGAAACGCGCTGTGGCCTGAACCACTACGCCAATGATTCGACACTCATCGGTGAACAAGGCTTTGGGCCAGGTCGGATTGAGCGGTACCAGATAACGCTGGCCGCCCTCTTCGTCCAGCTTGCGAAAGATCGCTTCAGCGCAGCCTTGCCACTGGGCGATCACCAGTTTGCCTGGCAGCGCTTCCACCTCCGGATCAACCAGAATCAGCATGCCCTCGGCAATGCTCTGGCCGGTCGGTGCGGTCATGGAATCCCCCGCCACCGTTAGCCAGAACGCCGCACCACGGGCGTGATAATCCGTCAGTTCGAAGCGCTGCTTGTCCTGCGTCGGAGCATAGGTTGTGGCTGCACTCTCGCGGATTTCGCACGAGGTGGACCAGTCACTGACCGGGTAGCGGAAGTACGGGTTGTACTTCTGTGCCAATGGCATTTCGTCATCCGCCGCTTCCTGCGGTTCACGGATCACCAGCACGACTTCGAGGAAGTCCATGCCCAGCGCCTGCAACACGCGGTTCATTTGGGTGATGCCCGGTTCGCGGCGTTTGTTCAGCCAATGGCCGATGCCGCCCTGGGACATGCCGACGCGCTCTCCGAGCTCTGTTTGAGTGATTTTGAGTTCACTCATCTTGGCCTTGACCAACTCAATCCATTTATCCATGTGCGGCACCTTACTTGCCCCGCCTTCGGCCGGCAAAACACATATTGTAGTATTTAAATTCTGGTCACAACTACGCATCGTACTATCCTGAAAGCACGGACTTTCAATCGAACAAGGAGTGACCCTTCACCATGAATATCAGCAGCAAAGACTTGCCCGATCTGCAAATGGACACCACGTTCACCTCCCCTCAAGGCAACGCCGCAGCGCAGCGAGCACTGGACTATTACTTGAAACCAGCTGTGTCAGAACCCGAGGTCGATGAGCGTTTTTTTGATGTGAAACGCCATCTCAGCGGCGAGGAGGCGCTGGTGCATGCGTCGGATCTGCTGCGTTGCGCAGCGGCCACCGCCTTCAAGGCAGCCGAAAACCTGCAGGGCGCGAGCCGTGACCTGGCCTTTTCGGTGGTGCATATGGTGGATATGGCGCGAGCGATGGTCGACCATTCGATTGATGGCGAGCAGCTCTGACGAACACGGGAAGTGAGCGGACAGGAAAGAATTTTCCAATCGCGCAGATAAAAACGTTTGACTTGCAAATGATAATGATTATTATTGCAAGCAGCTGGTCGCGAGATCAGTCGATGGACCAGAGACCTTAGGTCGGTCTTCTGGACTATCTCCTCATCAGGCTAATCACGGTTTTTGACCCGGCTTTTTGCCGGGTCTTTTTTTTGCCCGTTTTTCGGGCTTATGGCTTCAGGCTAATGAAGTCTGTGGGTGCTGCCAATTCGATGGCGCGGATAATATCAAAAGAATATCGCTTGGCAAGCTTGGCCCGGCCAGATTGGCGCAAACCAATGACAATTAGCACTTGAGAATCAATCGCACAGTCTCTAAGCTGCTTGCGCGTCACGGAAGACGCCCCCCTACCGCAAGCCGCAATTTCCCTCGGTCTCAGCTCAGTCTTGCGTGTAAAGTAGCCGCCATAAAAATCATATTCAGGAATCGATTATGACCGTGGCCAAATCTTCGTTCGACATCAGCGCCAACTTCGACAGCGGCAACATCCAAGTCATCGACATCTCCAATCCGCTCAACCCGGTTCTGGCCATCCGCCCGGATACCCGCAGCGCGCATTTTCAGTGGTTCCACTTCAAGGCCAGCGGCCTGCATGTTCATCAAGAGCACTGGTTTCGCCTGGTCAACGCCAGCCAATCCTCCTACAACAAGGCCTGGACCGGCTATCAGGCTGTCGCTTCCTACGACCACGTCAACTGGTTCCGCATTCCCACCAGTTTCGAAGGTGACAGCCTGCGCTTTTGCCTTGAAGCCGAACAAACCCACGCCTGGTTCGCCTACTTCGAACCCTACAGCCGCGGTCGTCATGACTGGTTGATCGAGCAGGCGCTGACCAAGGCCGGCACCGAACTGCTGGCCACCGGCAAGAGCGTCGAAGGGCGTGACATTCAGTTGCTGCGCAAGGGCAGCGGCGCCGAGAGCCAGCGCAAAATCTGGATTATCGCGCAACAGCACCCGGGCGAGCACATGGCCGAATGGTTCATGGAAGGCGTGATCGAGCGCCTGGAACGCCACGACGATCCGGTGCTGAACAGATTGCTGGCCAGCGCCGATTTGTATCTGGTGCCGAACATGAACCCGGACGGCGCCTTCCACGGTCACCTGCGCACCAACGCCATGGGCCAGGATTTAAATCGCGCCTGGCAGAGCGCCAGTCAGGACGTCAGCCCCGAGGTACTTTTCGTGCAACAGCAGATGGAAAAGTATGGCGTCGATCTGTTCCTGGACGTACACGGTGACGAGGAAATCCCCCACGTGTTCACTGCCGGTTGTGAAGGCAACCCGGGTTACACACCGCGCATCGAGAAGCTCGAAGAGCATTTCCGCACGCACCTCAAGCACACCACCAAGGACTTCCAGACCCAGTACGGCTACACCCGCGACGAACCGGGCCAGGCCAACATGACGCTGGCCTGCAACGCGGTCGGTCAGAAATACGACTGCCTGTCGCTGACCCTGGAAATGCCGTTCAAGGATCACGACGATCATCCGAACAAAGAAACGGGCTGGTCGGGCAAGCGCTCGAAACAGTTGGGCAAAGACGTGCTGACCACCATCGCCGATATGGTCGACACCCTGCGCTGATCCCTCCCCGCTCCACCCGAAGATCGCAGCATTGTCTGCGATCTTTTTTTTTGCGCGATCAAATGCCATGACCGGCAAGGTTGCAAATTAAAACCAGAATACTTACTTTGATTCTGGTTTTAATTTGAAACCCAAAAAGGAATCAGGGCATGCAACCTCAACCGCTCAAAAGCAGCGTGGTGCTGCTGTTTGCCATTGCCTGTGGTCTGGCCGTGAGCAACGTGTATTACGCGCAACCGCTACTGGACGCCATGGCCGAGGCCTTCGCCATGTCACCGGCAAGCATCGGCATCGTCATTACCCTGACGCAGATCGGTTACGGCATCGGTCTGGTATTGCTGGTTCCCCTCGGCGATCTGCTCAACCGTCGGCGGCTGATCGTCACCCAGACCCTGCTCTCGGCAGTCGCCCTGCTGATGATTGCGCTGGCACCCAACAGTCTGTGGTTGCTGCTCGGCATGACGTTGACCGGTTTGCTCGCCGTGGTGACGCAAGTGCTGGTGGCCTACGCCGCGACATTGGCCATCCCGGCGCAACGCGGTCGCGTGGTCGGCGTGGTCACCAGCGGCATCGTCGTCGGTATTCTGCTCGCCCGTACCGTGGCCGGTGCCATGGCCGATCTGGCCGGCTGGCGGGCGATTTATCTGTTGTCGGCGGGGCTGACGCTGCTGATGGCCTTTCTACTGTTACGCGTCCTGCCCAGGCATGAGTCCGCGCAACCGTCCAGCGCTTACGGCGCGCTGATCGTCTCGGTGTTCCGCCTGTTCAAACAAGAGCCGGTGCTGCGACAACGGGCAATCCTCGCCCTGCTGACCTTCGCCAGCGCCATGGTCCTGTGGACGCCGATGGTACTGCCGCTGGCCGCCCCGCCGCTGTCGTTGTCCCACAGTGAAATCGGCCTGTTCGGACTGGCCGGCGCCGCCGGGGCACTGGCTGCAGCACGCGCCGGACATCTCGCCGATCGCGGTCTGGGCCAATGGGTCAGTGGTGTGTCGCTGCTGCTGATGCTCGCCTCGTGGCTGCCAATCGCCCTCACCCAGTCCTCGTTATGGGCGCTGTTGCTGGGGGTGATCACTCTGGATCTGGGCTTGCAGGCCGTACACGTCACCAGCCAGAGCATGATCTACAGCGTGCGCCCCGAAGCGCAAAGCCGCCTCACTGCCGGCTACATGCTGTTCTACTCGATTGGCAGCGCCGTGGGTTCAATCCTTTCCACGGCGACATACGCGTGGGCCCGGCTGGAGCGGCGTGTGCCTGCTCGGCGCCGCTATCAATGCGCTGGCGCTGGGTTACTGGTGGCTGACCCTGAAAAGTGGCGCGCCGCAGCGGTGCGCCACACAGGCCGGTTAATCGCGCTCGCGACCACGCAACATGCTGTCGAGCACCTCGTCGCGGCGCACCCAACCGTGGAACAGCGCCGCCGCCAG
The DNA here is from genome assembly GCF_014060985.1 of Pseudomonas sp. MD195_PC81_125. NCBI lineage: Bacteria > Pseudomonadati > Pseudomonadota > Gammaproteobacteria > Pseudomonadales > Pseudomonadaceae > Pseudomonas > Pseudomonas sp. MD195_PC81_125. The sequence continues at coordinate 6,963 of NZ_JABULD010000646.1, read as the reverse complement.
GTGTAACAGCACGGTCAGGAACAACAGGTACGCCAGATAACCATGCGCCTTGCGCAACATGGCAAACACCTGCGCATCGGCCGGCAGGATCGACGGCAATTGCAAGGTATTGCTGAGCATCACCGGCTCCCCCGACGCACTGATCATCGCCCAACCGAGCACCGGTAGCGCCAGCATCAAAGCGTACAACAACACATGCGACGCCTTGGCCGCCATCACTTGCCAACCCGGCAGATCCGCTGGCAGCGGGGGCTGTCGGGTGGAAAAGCGTACCAACAGACGCACCACTACCAGCAACAGAATCGCAATCCCCAGCGGTTTATGCAGGTGAATCAGCCATTCATGCCGCTGTGAGACCGAAGTGACCATGCCGGCGCCAATGAACAACATGGCGATGATCATGACCGCCATCAGCCAGTGCAGGAGCCGCGCCAACAGCGCGAAATGAGTCGGTTGCGTGCTCATGGGCGAGCCTCCTGTTTGGCGGCGGGCAGTTGGCCGACTTCACTGGTACGCCGCAGGTAGGAATCGGCGTAACCGGCGGAACGCGCAGCGAGCAATGGGTCGTCGGAGCCTTCGATACCGGCGGGCAGCACCAGCGGATCGTAATTGATGTCACGGCATTCACCGCTGAGCTGCGGCTGGGTCTTCTCCAGTACCAGCGTGCCGGCGTTGATGACTTTGCGGCCGTCGGGCCAGGTTTTGCTTGCATCGTTCACTGGGTCACCGGGGTTGGCCAAGGTGATGTTCAACTGCCAGCGCAACGGCCCTTCGGCCAGTCGCTGCACCAAATCCTTTTCCAGAAAATCCGCGCCCTCCGGCGCTGTTGCTCCGGCGGCATCGCGCGCCAGTGGCGTGACGCTCCAGCGCACCGCCTGCTTCTGCCCGCTGGCGCTGACCAGATAGAACGCATTCACGCTGTTGTAGGTTTCGGTGGCATAGCTGGCCGAGGGTTTGGCGGTCTTCACCCACGTCAGGAACGGCACGGCTTCCGGGTGCGCGGCGAAGAATGCCGGCACCTTCGACGGGTCCGGTTTGCCCGTGACCGGATCCGGCGACTGCGCCTGCTGCAATTGATAAAACGCCTCAGGCGTGCCGACCGGGAACACCGGCATGCTGTTCATCCCGGTGCGCCATTGCTGACCGTTGGCCTGACTGAAACGCAATGCCAGACTGCGGATCGGCACGCTGCTGTCCGGGGCGTAGGGATTGCCCGCCGGCAATGCGAAGCGCCCGACCACCGGAGTCCGCGCCTCGTTGAACACCTGCGCGGCAGAAAACGCCCGCGCCTCGCCGCTGCTCTCGAAATGCCCGATCACGCACACGCCTTTGGCGTGGTTGCGACGGAACCCGGGATGCACGCCGTTGTTTTTCTCCAGCACATCGACCAGCGCCTTGGGCGTCAGACGTTGTGGGTCAAGGTTACCGTGGACGTAGGCAAACGCCCCGGCGACAGCCGCGACAACTATCGCGATGCCGCCAAGACGCAGCACCAGGCTTGCGCCACTCAAGGGCGGACGCTGCGGCCCGCCCGGGGGTGAGGTGCGATCAACCATGAAAGACTCCAGGGCCATCGGCCATAGGGAAAGGTGCTATGAGACGTTCGTCTCGCAGGGTTATTCCCTTTGAACTGTAGTTTCTTTCATCTGATCGCGAGCGACGTATTCAAACCACTAGCGGTCCAGCTCAAATCGAGGCGCACGCTTCTCCAGAAATGCCCGCATGCCTTCCCGTTGCCCCGGCGTCGCGAACAAGCCATGGAAGGAACGGCGCTCGAACACAATGCCCTCGCGTAAGCCCGATTCATCAACGCGGTCTACGGCCTCCCGCGCCGCACGCACCGCCGTGCGCGGAAAACCACTGATCTGTTGCGCGACGGCCAATGCTTGCGGCAACACCTCGGCGGAATCGGTCACCCGCGATACCAGACCGGCCTGCTCAGCTTGCGCGGCGCCAAGCGAGCGTCCGGTCAGAATCATGTCCATGGCTTTGGCACGACCAATCAAGCGGGTCAAACGCTGGGTGCCGCCCATTCCAGGCATGACCCCAAGCCTGATTTCCGGCAACCCGAATCGCGCGGTGTCCGCCGCAATGATCACATCACACATCATGGCAAGCTCGCAGCCACCGCCGAATGCGTAACCGCTAACCGCTGCGACTTTCGGTGTGCTTAGCCGCGAAAAGGCCTCCCAATCGGCGAAATAGTCTTCGCGGATCATGTCAGCACAACTCTTGTCGTACATTTCACGAATATCCGCGCCCGCAGCGAAGTAGTCCTTCGTCCCAGTGATGACGAAACAGCCCACCTGCGGATCGCTGTCCAGCGACTGCAACGTCGCCAGCAACTCCTGCATCAGTGACGTGCTCAGCGCATTTCGGGCTTGGGGGCGGTTCAGTCGAATCAGGCAACTCGCCCATGTCGTTCAATCAACAGGTTCATGACAATCTCTTCAAACAAGGGAAAATTTCAGTACGTCACAGGCGCGGTCGTCAGGAGTCCCAGAGGGCGCCGTAGGCCGCAATACCTCGCGCCTCCATTTCCTCGACAACACGTTCAGTCAGCGTCTGATTGGAAATGCAGATCACCGCCTCGGCACCGGTTGCCTGGACGGCCGCGTAGGCCAACGCCACCAGATCCGGCTTACCCGATAGGTCGGTATCCCAGATATGCGCACCGGGTTGCGCCCGAAGAATTTCGTCCACCAGTTCATCGCCATAGGTCTTGCGCGGGCTGCGGGTTGACCAGATCAGGTGGATCGGCACTTGTTGTGCCAGCAGGTGCGGCAACACCGGACCGATGCCACTGCCGGTCGCGACATACACCACCGACTTGAACAGCGTTTCAATGTGGGCAACACCTGCGGTAGTGATGCCCTTGACCCAGACATGAGTCGATGGCTGATCAATCAAGCGCCCCGTCCAGTCGCCCGCGCGGGAAATGATCAAGCGAAAACCAGGCTGGCCCGGCGCAGGAATATTGGCAAATGAATGCCATTCCCACAGCGGATTGAGGCTGATGGCCGTGGACGATCCGGCGAACGGCGTCAGATGCTCGAATCCTGCAATCAGCACATGCGACGACGGCTTTACCTGTGTCACCGGCACCCTGCGCAGGCGCAGCCACGGCAGGACGATGCTGAACGTCAGTAATAGCAGCATCCAGAACGAGGTCGAGTCGCCGAGCATCTGCAGCAGGCTCGTCTTCGGGTTCTGATCACGGGCGGCGATCAGTGTCATCACCCAGAACAGCCCGAGTGCCGTCCAGCCGCCAAAACGATGGGTTCGTTCAAACGCGTTATGGAACGTCGAGCGAATGCGCGGCAGTGCCATGATCGCCATCAACAACAGCACACCGAGCAGGCTGCCACTGACAGCCAACAGCGTCATCGAGACGGTACCCGGCCCCGCGAATCGATCCTGGAGCATCACCGCCAACAACAGCGCAAACCAGACGATCGCGGCAACCGCACCACCGCTGTGCAGACCACCAAAATGATAAACCTTGGCCAGCGAGCGCCGAATTGCCAGCGGCCAACTCGTGGGGACGCGGGTTGCGAGCCAGAACAGCAGATTGATCAGGTACTGCTGGCGAACCAGAATCGCCAATGACAGATTCGCCGTGACCCAGCCAGACAGCGTCGGCAATGCGAGACTGTCGCCTGTCCACCATTGCCCAGCGGTCAGACCATGGCCCAACGCTGCGACATTGACGATCAGCACCAGCGCAAACAAACGGTTGTAGTGGGAAAACACCGGCAGCGAGCCCAACCGCCGCCAAAGTGCCCGCCGGGGGGGCAAGACCAGGCCCGCATCCAGCCGACTCATTGCCCCGCCTCCTGAGCGTTGCTCTGCTGCAGTTGATGCGCCATGGCCCATTCGAGTAACAGACGCTTGTCGACTTTGCCTCGGGAAGTGAGCGGAATGTTGTCCACCGCCAGAATGAGAGTCGGCACGCAGTAATAGGCCAAACGCTGTTCGCAGCAATGGCGGGCAGCGACGACGTCCGTGGTGCGCGGATAGACAAACGCCACCAGGTTGCGATTGTCGAGTTTCAACGTAACCGCCCGCTCGCAGCTCGGGGATGCCTCAAGCGCAGTGGAAACCGAGTCAAGTTCCACACGGAAACCGCGAATCTTGACCTGGTCATCGATCCGTCCCAGGTGCTCCAACTCACCGTCCTGCGTCCAGCGGCCCAGGTCTCGGGTGCGGAACATCATGCGGCCTTCACCGAGAAAGGGGTCAGCGCGATAGCGTTCAGCGGTCAATTGCGGATTGCCCAGATAACCTGCCGTCACACAATCCCCGCCCGCCCACATTTCGCCCGGCTCACCGGGCGCGCATAACTGCCCTGCCTCATCCAGCACATACACGGTGTTGTTCGGCGTCGGCTTGCCAATGGTCAAGGCGCCTGGTTGCCGGTAGCGCTGCATGGTGTTGACGATGGTGGTTTCGGTCGGCCCGCAGGCGTTATAGAACTGGCAAAACGATGCCCAGCGATCTGCCAGGGGTTGCGGACAAGGCTCACCCGCCAGCGCCACCACCCTCACGCGGGTGCAACGTTCCGGCTCCAGCGTGGCAAGAATCGACGGCGTGGCGATCAGCACATCACACTGCTCGGCTGTCGCGGCGATGTTCTTGCCGCGAATCAGCAACGTTGCGCCATGGGCCAGACACCCGAAAATCTCCCAAGCCGCCATGTCGAAGGCAATGTTGAGGATTTGTCCGACCTTGCATCCCGGCTCTATACCGAGGTTGCCCGGGGCGGTCAGCAGAATATTGCAGACATTACGTTGCGTGACACGTACGCCATTGGGTACGCCGGTCGTGCCCGAGGTGAACAGCACGAAGCACAGCGAATCGGCCGAAATCTGTTGACCGGCGGGGTTGTGCTCATCAGCTTGCGATGACGGCGTCTTGATAAAAGTATCGAGGTGTATGCAGTGCTGCAGTGCCGTCAGCGGGATTGCGCACGCCAGCTCCGAGAGCGTCAGTACGATGCGCGTGCGGGCGACCTTCATGATGTGCTGCAACTGGTGCGTCGGTGTGATCCCCACATGCTGAGGAATGTAGGCAGCGCCGATTTTCAGTGTTGCCAGCATCCCCACCAGCATAGGAATCGAGCGCTCGACAAACAGCGCGACATGATCGCCAGCGGCCACCCCTTGCTCAAGCAGATGCCTGGCGAGGCGATTGGCCTGCCGGTTCAATTCGCCATAGGTGATTGTCTCGCCCCGACAGTGAGCCGCGATGCCCTCGGGCATGCGCACCGCTTGCGCCTCAATGGCGTGGTGAATCAGAGCAAATGCCGGTGTGGCTTTCGGGCCACACCCAAAACGTTGCCATGAACTATCAATTCCCGCACGGGATTGCGGCTGGTTGGAAATTGCGAAAGCTTGCATAAAAAAAGGTCCCCCTTGATCTCATCGGGCGACAGAGCGCATTCGGCGAGGTTGCCTGCCTGCGCATGTCGAACCCGTTGAGCCGGGACATGCAACATTATTACGCTGACTACAAAACGCGACGAACTTTCCTACTCAATTAAGAAAAAAAACTTTCACGCAGATTCATGGAATAACCTGCAGCAAGCGGCGTCTTGCTAATCAATACCGCCGTTTCTACCCCAGGCATGCCGCTTTCCATGAACACACTCGACGAACACCTGCGTGAGTTGATTCCCCGTCTGAGGCGCTTCGCCCTGTCTCTGACGCACAATGGCGCCAGCGCCGACGATCTGGTGCAGGCCAGCCTTGAACGGGCCTTGTCCGGCTGGAGCAGCAAACGCGCCGAGGGTGACGTGCGTGCATGGCTGTTCGCAATTCTCTATCGGCAGTTTCTCGACGCCCATCGGCGCTCCCGTCGTTATGCGCGGATGCTCGAATTCTTCACCGGTCGCGATGACGCCGAGCCCTCGACCGAGCGCACGGTCATCGCCCAATCGACCCTGCAAGCCTTCGATCGCCTGCCTGCTGAACAGCGAGCCCTGCTGTTGATGGTTTCGGTGGAAGGCTTGAGCTACAAGGAAGTCGCGCAAATCCTTAACGTCCCCAGCGGCACGGTAATGTCGCGTCTGTCCCGCGCTCGTCAGGCCTTGCGCCAGCTCAGCGAAGGCGAAATCAGCAGCCCTTCCTTGCGGATACTCAAATGATCAGCATGCCCCCCAGCGAACGCGACCTGCACGCGTACGTCGACCATCAACTCAGCGAGGCCGATCGGCGCATCCTCGACACCTGGCTGGCCAATCATCCGGACACCGCCGCACAGGTTCGCGCCTGGCAGCAGGATGCCCAACAATTGCGCGCTGCGCTGGGCGGTGCGTTGCAGCAACCGGCGAATCCGCAGTTGGATCCGGCGCAGATTCGCCAGCGTCTCAAGCGTCAATCACGGCGTCATCTGGCCAGCGCGGCAGTATTGCTGATCGCGGTCGGCCTCGGTGGTTTCAGTGGCTGGCAGGCGCGGGAAATGACCCTCGCGCGCGCCTCTGTGCTGCCAATGACCGATGCCTTGCAGGCCTATCGACTGATTGCACAGCAGGGAATATTGCCGGCGGACTATAAAGTCGACAGTGACGGCGACATGCAGCATTGGCTCGATCGGTATTTCACTCAGGCCAGTCGCTTGCCGGATCTGAAATCCGCCGGCTTCGAACCGGTCAGCGGCCGTCTGCTCAGCACCGACGAAGGTCCGGCGGCGATGGTGATGTATGAGGATCGCAGCGGTCACAAGGTCAGTTTCTACGTGCGGCCACCGGGGCCGAAAAACACCTTCCTGCCACGCGGCAGCCGCAGCGACGGCGATCTGCAGGCCGATTACTGGTCCGGCGGCGGGTACAACTATGCGATGGTCAGCCCGACAGACTCGCCGGCGGCGCAGCAATTGAGACAATCACTGCAATTCTGAGAGCCCACAAATCCCCTGTGGGAGCGAGCTTGCTCGCGAATACGGTGTATCAGCCAAGCCTGAATA
>NZ_JABULD010000019.1:0-1114 GCF_014060985.1 Pseudomonas sp. MD195_PC81_125 | reverse complement strand
CTCGCGAAGAGGCCGGCACATTCAACATCTGCGTTGTCTGGCACACCGCTTTCGCGAGCAGGCTCGCTCCCACAGGTTTTGTGCTTATCTTCAGAATGTGGGAAATATTGAGCACTCGGCCAATATTCAGCACAAAAACCACGTATCCTGCGCGCCCTGTTTGATCACCCACCCGCGAGGACAGTTTGTCTAAAGGTATCGCTCTATCGGTATCAGCTTCGGTGCTGTTTGCCGTCATGTATTACTACACCTCGCTGCTCACCCCGTTGAGCGGCGTGGAAATCTTTGGCTGGCGGATGCTGCTGACCGTGCCGTGCATGACCGTGTTCATGCTGGTTTCCGGTGAATGGCGGCGAGTACTGGAGTTGCTGCGGCGCGTGGCCGGCTCTCCGAAGCTGACAGGCGGCCTGAGCGTTTCGGCAGCGTTGCTCGGCGTGCAGTTGTGGCTGTTCATGTGGGCGCCGCTCAACGGTTATAGCCTTGACGTGTCGCTGGGCTATTTCCTGCTGCCGCTGGCGATGGTGCTGACCGGGCGCATCGTCTACGGCGACAGCCTGTCGTACCTGCAGAAAATCGCGGTGTTCTTTGCCGTTCTCGGCGTGGCAAACGAGCTGTATCGGGTCGGCGGTTTTTCCTGGGCGACCCTGGTGGTTGTGGTCGGTTACCCGCTGTACTTCGTGCTGCGCAAACGCTTGAAGACCGACAACCTCGGCGGTCTGTGGGTCGACATGACGCTGATGCTGCCGGTGGCGTACTGGTTTGTACGCGGTGGCGAGCAAGGCTTTGCCGTGTTCGATCAATACCCAGGCCTGTTGTGGCTGATTCCGCTGCTCGGCCTGATCAGTGCCTCGGCGCTGGTGGTGTACATCATTGCCAGCCGCTTGTTGCCGTTCAGCCTGTTTGGTCTGCTCAGCTATGTCGAGCCGGTATTGCTGCTCGGTGTCGCGCTGTTGCTCGGTGAAAGTATCAAGGCCGGTGAATGGCTGACTTACATCCCGATCTGGCTGGCGGTGGTGGTGCTGGTCTTCGAAGGCTTCAAGCACTTGATGCGGCAGCGCCGCTCTTAAAAGCAAAAGATCGCAGCCTTCGGCAGCTCCTACATTGGAATACATTC
>NZ_JABULD010000251.1:0-3073 GCF_014060985.1 Pseudomonas sp. MD195_PC81_125 | reverse complement strand
GCTCCCACACAGGATCTATGCTGCAAATCAATCTCCTGTGGGAGCGAGCCTGCTCGCGAAGCTTTCAGGTCAGCAAACCCATCCGACGTTTGGCCCGCTGCACCGAACCATTGCGCATCGCCCAGCGCAGCATCGGTGCGCTGCGCTTGACGCTGGCGCGGATCAACTGGCGTTGCAGCGGATTCTGCCGTATGCCGAACATGGCGCTGGCCCAGTCCGGCAGCAAGTCGATGCCGGCCTTCATCATCAGGTCGCCAAAAGGTCGGGCCAGCACGCTTGGGGCCGGGGCGTCGAGCAGCAGGCGCAGGACTTCGCGGCTGCGCTCATCACAGAGCAGTTGCGGGCGCAGGCGTTGTAGATAGTCGGCCACGGCCTGCCGCGATTTCGGCACGTCCCGCGCACCCAGGCGCTCGGCGACCACGGCGATTTCTGCGTAGTAGCGATCCTGATCCGCCCCCGACAATTGCGGGTTGCGGTAACGCAGGTGCGCGGCAAGAAAATGGCTGACCTCGGCTACGTGCACCCAGGTCAGCAGGTCCGGATCGCTGGCCGCATACGGTCGGCCGTCCGGCGCGATACCGACCACTTGCAGGTGAATGGTGCGCACTTTGTCGATCAGCCATTCGGCGTCGCGGCGCGAGCCGAAGGTGGTGCCGGAAACGAATTGACTGGTGCGGCGCAAACGCCCGAGCATGTCCTGACGAAAATTCGAATGATCCCAGACCCCGGCCAGCGCCAGCGGATGCAGCGCTTGCAGCAACAATGCGCTGATGCCGCCGATCAGCATGCTGCTGAAATCGCCGTGCACTTGCCAACTGATCGAGTCCGGCCCGAACAGCCCGGGATCGCCCTTGGGGTTTTCCAGATCGAGCTGACCGAGGGACAGCCCGGTCAGGCTCATGAGTTGGTTTTCGATACGGCTGCGGAAGAATTCCATGACAACTCATAGATGATGAACGGGCGCGGCCGGGTGACCGCGCCACGGATGTTACTGATTGAGGCGCTTGTCGATCAAACCTTGCACCACGCTCGGATCGGCCAGGGTCGAGGTGTCACCGAGGCTGTCGAGTTCGTTGCAGGCGATCTTGCGCAAGATGCGCCGCATGATCTTGCCCGAGCGGGTTTTCGGCAAGGCCGGCGCCCACTGGATCAGGTCCGGTTTGGCGAAGCTGCCGATTTCCTTGCTGACGTGGGCGAGCAACTCTTTCTTCAGCTCATCGCTTGGCTCGACGCCGTTCATGGGCGTGACGAAGGCATAGATGCCCTGGCCTTTGACGTCGTGCGGGTAACCGACCACGGCCGCTTCGGCGATGCTGTCGTGCAGCACCAGCGCGCTTTCGACTTCGGCGGTGCCGATGCGGTGGCCGGAGACGTTGATCACGTCATCGATGCGCCCGGTGATCCAGTAATCGCCGTCCTCGTCGCGGCGTGCGCCGTCACCGGTGAAGTAATAGCCGGGGTAGGGTTTGAAATAGGTGTCGACCATCCGTTGCGGGTCGCGGTAGACGCTGCGGATCTGCGCCGGCCAACTCGACTTGATCGCCAGCACGCCGCTGCCGGCGCCTTTGATTTCCTTGCCGTGCTCGTCGAGCAACACCGGTTGCACGCCGAACATCGGCTGCGTGGCGCAACCCGGTTTGATCCGCTGGGCACTGACCAGCGGGCTGAGCATGATGCCGCCGGTTTCGGTCTGCCACCAGGTATCGACAATCGGGCAGCGCTGTTCGCCGACCACGTTGAAGTACCATTCCCACGCTTCCGGGTTGATCGGCTCACCGACACTGCCGAGCAGTCTGAGGCTTTGGCGCGACGTTTCCTGCAATGGCCCGGCACCTTCGCGCATCAGCGCGCGCAGGGCGGTCGGCGCGGTGTAGAAGATGTTGACGTGGTGTTTGTCGATCACCTGCCAGAAGCGCGAAGTGCTCGGATAACTCGGCACGCCTTCGAAAATCAGCGTGGTCGCGCCATTGGCCAGCGGACCGTAGACGATATAACTGTGGCCGGTGACCCAGCCGACGTCGGCGGTACACCAGAACACTTCGCCCTCTCGGTAATCGAGCACGTACTTGAAGGTCATCGCCGCTTGCAGCAGGTAGCCGCCGGTGGTGTGCAGCACGCCCTTGGGTTTGCCGGTGCTGCCGGAGGTGTAGAGGATGAACAGCGGATCTTCGGCGTCCATCGGCTCCGGCGGGCAGTCGTCGCTGACGTCACGCACGGCCTGGTGATACCAGAGGTCACGGCCCTCGACCCAATCGACCTTGCCTTGAGTGCGTTCGACCACGACCACGGTGCTGACGTCCGGGCAACTGCGCAGGGCCTTGTCGACGTTTTGCTTGAGCGGTACGAATTTGCCGCCGCGCACGCCTTCATCGGCGGTGATCACCGTGCGGCAGTCGGCGTCGAGGATACGGTCGCGCAAGGAGTCCGGGGAGAAGCCACCGAACACCACCGAGTGAATCGCGCCGATCCGCGCGCAGGCGAGCATCGCGTAGGCCGCCTCGGGGATCATCGGCATGTAGATGCACACCCGGTCGCCTTTTTTCACGCCACGGCTTTTCAGGACGTTGGCCAGGCGGCAGACGTGGTGGTGGAGTTTTTTGTAAGTGATCTGCGCCGATTCGGCAGGGTCGTCGCCTTCCCAGAGAATCGCGGTCTGCTCGCCGCGCTGTGCGAGGTGGCGGTCGATGCAGTTGTAGCTGACGTTCAGTTGGCCGCCGGCAAACCAGGCCGCTTCACCGGTTTTCAGGTCGTAGCGCTGAACGGTCTGCCACGGTGTGCTCCAGTCGAGGAAGCGCGTGGCCTGTTCGGCCCAGAAGGTGCTGGGGTGTTCAATCGATTCGCGGTACAGGCGCTTGTAGTCGTCCTGACTCAACTGCGCAGCCCGGCGGACGGCATCGGCTTTGGGGAACGTGCTGATATCGAACATGACGGTTCCTTATTCTTGTTGTGCGACAGGAATAAAGATGCGCCGAGCGGCCTGGAGGTTCAAGTCATCCCTGAAACAACTGTGGGAGCGAGCCTGCTCGCGAATGCGCTGTATCAGTCACAAAGATGCTGAATGACACACCGAATT
>NZ_JABULD010000003.1:0-3501 GCF_014060985.1 Pseudomonas sp. MD195_PC81_125 | reverse complement strand
CTTCAACGCCATCTCCCGGCGACTGTTGGCGCGCATCGCCTTGATCAGCGACACCGAGCCCACCAGCAGAATCGCTGCGCCAAACAGGAAGTCGATGTTGTACAGCTGGAAGTCCTGCACCGGCCCCACCAGCAGCACGCGCACCACGGCAATCGCCACCAGCGTAGCGAGGAAGTCGATCCCCGGTTCGTCGCGATAGAACACGTGCAGCAGCGGCAGGAACAGCACCAGCAGCAACAACAGCACCACAACCTTGAACGAGCCTTTGCGCTCGACGCTGAACGCGCATTCGTGCGGGCCGTAGGCCTTGTAGTCCTCGTCGCGGATCATCGAGTTTTTCTCGTTGATGTACTCGACGCGGTTGTATTTCTGAATCGGTGTGAAGGTGTTGGACAGGTCCATCAGCGTGGTGATGTTCTTGAAGCGCAGGTCGATGCGCTCGCTGCCCTTAAGGTAATACAGCACCGGTTTGTAGCCGTAGCGATAGGTGTCGAACGGAAAGTCGGTGACCTGACCCTGCACGCCGATTGGCCGTAGTTCAAGCTCGGCGTAGGCGCTTTTGGTCGGTGAGGCGAGGTTGCGGCTCAGCGGCTGGACCTTGACCTGTTCGAGGAAGATCGGCGTGACGCCATACGACCACTGCAACGGTTCGAGGCGCAGACGCAGTTCGTTGCGACCCAGATCGTAGCGGTTAAAGGTGCGTTCGGAGACCACCAGCGAGCCACTGAGCATGAACTCGCCGCGCAGGTTGTTGGTGACGCGCAGGGTCAGTTGATCCTTGCCCAACAGCGCCGCTTCGGTGGACGGCGGCGTGCCGCACCACGCGGTGCTTTCACCGGCCCCGCCCAACTGGCCGTCGCGGTTTTCCTTGAACACATAGAAGTAACTGGCCCACAGCGTCAGCATCAACAGCAACGCCGTGAGGCCCAAAATCTTTTTGCCCGCACTCACTACCCAGACTCCCTTCTTCGTTCCGTCGTCCAGCCGAAAACCCGCTGGCGACGGCGACTCTACCAAAAGGCCAGCATCGACCCAAGGGAAAATCCGGGAATGGTGCGGGGGTGTAAGGGTTTCCCCTGTATAGAAGGGGACGCTAGACAATTGTGGTGAGGGGATTTATCCCCGACCGGCTGCGCAGCGGCCGCAGAACCAGCCAACAGGTTTTAGCTGAAGAAATGCTTCGGCAGATTTTAGGTCTGCTTCGCAGCCCATCGGGGATAAATCCCCTCACCACAAAGTATCTATCAAGCAATGGATATTCAGCGTCTGCGGAACAGCGGGCGCGGCTCGATCACCGAGCGGCCGTACAGCACGCTCATCCCCGCCAGGCCCTTGAGCGCATCTTCGGCCGACTTGTCCTCGCGCACCGCAAAACTGTCGAACCCGCACTGACGCATATGGCTGAGCTGGTCACGCAATACATCGCCAATCGCCCGCAACTCACCGCTCCAGCCAAACCGGCTGCGCAGCAGATACGCCTGACTGTAGGCCCGACCATCGCGAAAGCTCGGGAAATCCAGGGCAATCAGCGGCAGCGAAGCCAGCCACGGCACCACGCTTTCAACGTCGTCGTCCGGCCCCAGCCACACCGCGTGCGTCGACGGCGATTGCAGCCAGTGCGCCAGCGGCAGGATCAGCAATCCTTGCGGCCTGCCCTGCTCCGGCTCGCGGATCAGCGTCCACGGATCATCCTCGACCTGCCGCGCCACACCCTGCTCCAGCCGCAGCAGATTGTTCATGCCGACACCTCCAGCGCTTTCGGGTAGACCCGCTCCTTGAACGGCTCCAGGCCAATGCGCGCCACGGTGTCGACAAATAACTCCTCGCTTTCGCGGTATCGCACGAAGGTGCCGATGATCCGCTCGATCACCTGCGGCACCTCCGCCGCGCTGAAGGACGGGCCGATGACTTTGCCCAATGCGCTGTGTTTGCCCTGCGCGCCGCCGAGGGTGATCTGGTACCACTCGCTGCCGTTTTTATCGACACCGAGAATGCCGATATTGCCGATGTGGTGATGGCCGCAGGCGTTCATGCAGCCGGAGATGTTCAGACTGATGTCGCCCAGATCGTGCAGGTAATCGAGGTCGGCGAAACGCGCCTGTATCGCTTGGGCAATCGGGATCGACTTGGCGTTGGCCAGCGCACAGAAATCACCGCCCGGGCAGGCGATGATGTCGGTCAGCAGGCCGACATTGGCGCTGCCCAGCTTGTGTTCGCAGGCCAGTTGCCAGAGCGCATACAGTTCAGACTTCTGCACATCGGGCAGAACGATATTCTGTTCGTGGGCAATGCGGATCTCGCCGAAGCCGAAACGCTCCGCCCAGTCGGCCACCGCCAGCATCTGCAACCCGGTGACATCCCCCGGGGGGCGCACTCAGGCCGGGTTTGGTCGACAGCACCACGCTGGTGTAACCCGCTTTCTTGTGCGGCTGCACGTTGCGCGCAACCCAGCGAGCGAACGCCGGGCTTTCGGCCAGACGCGTGCCGAAATCCAGATCGGTATCGGCCAGGGTGTGATAGATCGGCGGCACGAAGGCACTGGCGACTCGCGCATATTCAGCCTCGGTCAACTGCGCCGGGCCGTCCTTGAGGTGTTGCCATTCTTCCTCGACCTCTTTGGCGAACGCTCGATGCCCAGCGCCTTGACCAGAATCTTGATCCGCGCCTTGTACTTGTTGTCGCGCCAGCCATGGCGGTTATAGACCCGCAGGATCGCCTCGACGTAGGACAGCAGATGCTGCCACGGCAAACCTTCGCGGATCTGCACACCGAGAATCGGCGTGCGCCCCAACCCGCCACCGACGATCACCCGCAGCAGCATTTGCCCGTCGCGCCCCGGATAAAGATAGAGGCCGATGTCATGCATCATGATCGCCGCACGATCCTGTTTTGCCGAGCAGATGGCGATCTTGAACTTGCGTGGCAGGAAGAGGAATTCCGGGTTGATCGTCGACCATTGCCGGAGGATTTCTGCCAGCGGGCGCGGATCGATCAGCTCGTCCGCCGCGACCCCGGCGAAGGCTTCGGTGGTGATGTTGCGCACACAGTTGCCGGAGGTCTGGATCGCATGCATGTTGACCTGCGCCAGACGTTCAAGGATGTCCGGCACCTGCGCCAGTTCGATCCAGTTGAATTGCAGGTTCTGCCGCGTGGTGAAGTGGCCGTAACCGCGATCGTAGTCGGCGGCGATGCTCGCCAGCGTGCGCATCTGCTCGGCACTCAGGGTGCCATAGGGGATCGCCACACGCAGCATGTACGCATGCTTTTGCATATACAGACCGTTTTGCAGGCGCAGCGGCAAGAACTCCTCTTCGCTCAATTCACCGGCCATGAAGCGCTGGACCTGATCGCGAAACTGCGCAACGCGCTCGAACACCAATGCGCGGTCGTAATCGTCGTATTGATACATGTGCCTGCCCCACCTCATCAATTAATTCTGTGGGAGCGAGCCTGCTCGCGAATGCGGTGTGTCAGGCAACTGCATTGTTGGCTGACACACCG
>NZ_JABULD010000127.1:0-1512 GCF_014060985.1 Pseudomonas sp. MD195_PC81_125 | reverse complement strand
GCGGAGGCCGCACCTACCCCGGAATCGGCGATTGCGCCACCGGTCGACACGCCTGCCGAGACGCCAGTGGTTGCGCCAAAACCGGTGGTCGATGAAGACAAAACCTTCAATGAACTGCTGACCAATCCGATCCTGCTGGGTCTGATCGGCGGCGGTGCCGTTGTGCTTCTGCTTCTGCTGTTGCTGCTGGCCCGTCGCCGCAAGGCCCAGCAGGAAGCCGAAAAACACCTGCGCATGGCCCGCGCTTTGGCTGAAGAGCAGGAGTTCTCTGCCGAGCAGGATCTGCCGGAAAGCAGCTTCGAAGGTCTGGAAACACCTGCCGCCAGCGTCAAGCTCAACACCCCGGCATCTGCGCCAGCGCCTGCTGCGGTAGTGGCTCCGGTGGTGATGGCCGAGCCGATTGCTGCGCCATTGGTCGCGCCGGCCGCCGAGCGTTCCGATGACGTGCTGGACAAAGCTCAGTCGCACATCAGCGCCGGTCGCCTGAATCAGGCCGCCGCGCTGCTGGAAGAGGGCGTCAGCCTTGAGCCGCAGCGCAGCGACCTGCGCCTGAAACTGATGGAAGTCTATGGTCAGCAGGGTGACCGCGATGCGTTCGTCGGTCAGGAGCGTCAACTGGTGGCCAATGGCGACAACTTCGCCAAGGTCGAAGAGCTGAAAAAGCGCTTCCCGGCCATGGCTGTAGTCGCGGTCGCTGGTCTGGCTGCAGCGGCGGCCGCCGCCGAACTCGATGCGCAATACGTCAAGGAGCTGCTGCTTGACGAGCCCGAGGCGCCTGCACCTGCGCCGGCGGCAGACGATCTGGACAGCGCGTTCGACCTGAGTCTGGACGATCTCGATAAGATTACCCCGGTTGAGCCTGCGCCTGTTGTCGCACCTGAAGCACCAGTGGAGCTGGACGAGTTTCCGGCTGACGACGATCTGAGCTTTGAGTCGGTGCTGCAACAGCAGACCGAGATCAAAGAGAACCTCGACGACCTGTCGGACTTCGACCTCGATCTGGACCTCGGTGCCGAGCCTGCGCCAGCCTCGATGGCTGACCTGGCGGACGATGACTTCCTGCTGGATCTGGACGAAGGCGTGAAAGACCTGTCGCCGGCCGAGCCTGTGGTCGCCAACGAAGTGCCACAGGACGATCTGGAGCTGCCCGCCGATTTCGATCTGTCGCTGGCCGACGAGATGGACACCAACCCGGCCGAACCGGATGCCTTCGCGGCAGAGCTGGATGACGTCAACGCCGAGCTGGATCGTCTGTCGCAGAGCATCACCGAGCCGACCTTCACCGAAGCCGACGCAGCCATGGGTGGTGATCTGGGCGAAGATGACTTCGACTTCCTCGCCGGCACCGACGAAGCCGCCACCAAGCTCGATCTGGCCCAGGCCTACATCGACATGGGCGACAATGACGGCGCGCGCGACATCCTCAACGAGGTGTTGACCGAGGGGGATGAGAAGCAGCGGGGCGAGGCCAAGGAAATGCTTTCGCACCTGGCTTGAGTCAGCGTTAAATCA
>NZ_JABULD010000320.1:0-4146 GCF_014060985.1 Pseudomonas sp. MD195_PC81_125 | reverse complement strand
CGCGATCGTCCAGTTGGGCAATCAGCGCGTGGTGACCAAGTACATTTCCGAAATCAACTTCGTCAGCGCTTCGCGCCAGGGCGACATCATCGAACTGGGCATCACCGCCACCGAGTTCGGCCGCACCTCGATCACCCTCACCTGCGAAGTACGCAACAAGATCACCCGCAAGAGCATCCTCACCGTCGAAAAGATGGTCTTCGTCAACCTCGGTGAAGACGGCCTGCCAGCGCCGCACGGGCGCACCGAGATCAAGTACGTCAAAGACCAGTTCAAGGAAGATGAGCTCGTCAGCGAGTAATGCGAGCCCTGTAGGAGCTGCCGCAGGCTGCGATCTTTTTGACGTTGTTTTTTGCAGAGCAAGATCAAAAGATCGCACCTGCGGCAGCTCCTACACTGTCATGCGTAAAACCGGGGATTTGCGTGGCGCATACAGAACGTATTCCAGGCAAGAACGGTCGTAGCTAAAAGCCCCCACCCGGTTCCCACGCCATGACCACCCCGACAGACGGCAAGACCCCCAATCTCTCGACCGATGAACGACATGAAGTCGAGAAAAACCAGCCGCCTCGCGCAGCGGTTCTGCATGAAATCATCCGCACGCAGGGCGATCAGGAACTGGAGCGCAGCATCGCCGCGTTGTGGTGGTCGGCGCTCGCGGCCGGATTGACCATGGGCCTGTCGCTGATGGGCATGGGCCTGCTCAATTCGCGCCTGCCCGAGGGCGACGAATTCAAGGTCATCGCCAGTTTCGGCTACTGTGCCGGTTTCCTCGCGGTGATTCTCGCCCGCCAGCAACTGTTCACCGAAAACACCCTGACCGCCGTTCTGCCGGTGATGACCAAACCGACCCTGGCCAATTTTGGCCGGTTGATCCGCTTGTGGGGCGTCGTCCTGTTCGGCAATTTGTGCGGGACGATTCTCGTGGCCTACGTGATGCTCGAGCTACCGATCTTTGACACCAGGACCGATCACGCCTTCCTTGAAATCGGCCGCAAGGTCATGGAGAACCACGCCAGCCAGATGTTCGCCAAGGGCATCGTCTCCGGCTGGATGATCGCCACCATGGTCTGGATGATCCCGTCCATGGAGAGCGCGAAGATGTGGATCATCATCCTCATCACTTATCTGATGGCGTTGGGCGACTTCACCCACATCGTGGTCGGTTCGGCGGAAGTCTCGTACCTGGTGTTTGCCGGCGAGTTGCCGTGGAGTGATTTCTGGATGGTGTTTGCCGGTCCGACGCTGGCGGGGAACATCATCGGCGGCAGTTGCATCTTTGCCCTGATCAGCCATGCGCAGATCCGCAGCGAAAGCGGTGCGCCAAAGGAAACAGGCAAGGCCAAAGGGTCTGCGGATCAGGCCGAAAAGCCTGACCCGCAGCAGATCAGAAAATGATCAGTGGTGCGCGGGTTCGGCCGTGGTGGCCGGCTCGTCGCGGGTGGCATGCTTGACCAGCTTGCCGATGGTCAGGCCTTGCAACAGGATCGACGACAGCACCACGATGTAGGTGATGCTCAACAGCAAGTCGCGCTCCGGGCCCAGCGGCAGGGCCAGCGCCAGTGCCACCGAAACACCACCGCGCAAACCGCCCCAGGTCAGGATGCGGATGGTGCCACGCGGCACTGTGCGCCAACGCCTTAACAGAACGATGGCCGGAGCCACGGTGAGCAGGCGCGACAGCAGGATCGCCAGCGCCAGCAAACTGGCCGCCGCCACGTGCGCCCAGTTGAACGGCAGCAGCAACAGCTCCATGCCGATCAGCGCGAACAGCAGGGCGTTGAGCATGTCATCGAGCAGCTCCCAGAAGCCGTCGAGGTACTTGCGGGTCATGTCGTTCATCGCCAGGTTACGCCCCAGGTTGCCGATGATCAGGCCGGCCACCACCATCGCAATCGGCGCCGAGACGTGCAACTCGGTGGCCATCGCCGAACCGCCGATCACCAGCGCCAGGGTCAGCATCACAGTGATCTGATGCTGCTGGACGCTTTTGATCATCCGGTACACCCCATAACCGATCAGCCCGCCGAACAGCACGCCGCCAAGGGCTTCATGCACGAACAGCATGGCCGTGGCGCTGAGGGTCGGCGTCTCACCCAACTGAGCGATGCCCAGCAGCACGGTAAACACCACGACCGCGGTGCCGTCGTTGAACAACGACTCGCCGACGATGGTGGTTTTCAGCGGTTTTGAGGCATTGGCGGTACGCAGTACGCCGAGTACCGCGATCGGGTCGGTCGGCGAAATCAGCGCGCCGAACAGCAGGCAGTAGAGGAAGCTCACGTGCCAACCGAACAGGGCAAAAATGTAATAGGCGAGGCTGCCGATCACGGCGGTGGCAATCAGCACGCCGAACGTCGCCAGCAGGCCGATGGGCCAGCGATAGCTGCGCAAATCGTTGAGGTTGACGTGCAGGGCGCCGGCGAACAGCAGGAACGACAGCATCCAGTTCATCAGCAGGTCGCCGAAGTCGATCTGGCCGATCAGTTGCTGCACGCGTTCTTCGAGGCCGGGGTAGCCGAGCACGCTCAGGCCTTGCAGCAACAGGGAGAACATCAGCGCGGTGACCATCACGCCGATGGTCGGCGGCAGGCCGATGAAGCGGTAATTGACGAAGGTGAGAAGGGTGGTGAGGCAGATAAAAGCGGCTACAAGTTCTAGCATCCGGGCTCCATTGGATGGGGGGAAAGACAGCGCCCCGATTCTTCGGCGCGAATGTTGGATGGGCTGTTTCGGGGTGGGGACACAATCGCATCCCTCGGTTGGTCAGCGGTACGCATTGGTGTAGGGTCAACAAAAAATCAAGGAGTGGGACGTGGCGGCGACAGTTCTGGTGTTGATGGCGGCGCTGTTGCATGCGACGTGGAATACCCTGATCAAGTTCAGTGCCGAACGGCTGTTGGTGGTGGCGTGCATGGACACGGTGGCGCTGTTGTTCGTGGCGCTGGCATTTCCGTTCATCAGCCTGCCGCCGGCGCAAATCTGGCCGTGGATCCTGGCGTCGGCAGCATTCGAGCTGCTGTATCGCTATCTGTTGATCCAGGCTTATCGGGTCGGCGACCTCGGGTTGGTCTATCCCTTGATGCGCGGCTTGTCGCCGCTGGTGGTGCTGGCGCTGACCCTGATCTTCGCCGGCGAAGTGCTCACCACGCAGCAGATCCTCGGGATCATGCTGATTCCGCTGGGCATGGTCTGTCTGCTCTGGCAGGGCGGTGGTGGTAAGCATTTGCCGTGGTCGATGCTGCCGGTGGTGGCGCTAATCGGGCTGTGCATCGGTTGCTACACCTACATCGATGGCCAGGCCTTGCGGCGCTGGTCGCATCCGCTGGATTACCTGGTCTGGGTCACGCTGCTCAGCGCCTGGCCGTTTCCGTTGCTGGCGTGGGTCGCCAAACGCCCGGCATTTCTGGTGTTCTGGCGCGAGCAATGGAAGCTGGGGCTGGCGGTCGGGTTCTGCGTGTTGTTCAGCTACGCTCTGGTGCTGTGGGCGATGCAATTGGGCTCGATTGCCGAAGCGGCAGCGCTGCGTGAAATCAGCGTGATCCTGGTGGTGCTGTTCGGTATGCGTTATCTGAAAGAACCTTTCGGCAGGCCGCGGCTCTTAGCCTGTGGGCTGGTGCTGATCGGCATGCTGGTGATGAAGTTCTGACTGCCCGCCATTTCCAACACTCGAAAAAAGGACGGCGTTATGACGGTGGCTCTGTGGTGTGTATTGATCGCGATTTTCCTGCCGTATGTGTGCACGATTGTGGCCAAGGTCTCGGGCGGTTTCCGGCTCAGTGACAATCATGATCCTCGGGACTTCCTCGATAGCGTGGGCGGCGTCGCCCGACGGGCGCATGCGGCGCAGCTGAACAGCTTCGAAGTGATGCCGGCATTTGCTGCCGCAGTGATTGTTGCGCATCTGGTGGGCACGGCGCAGCTAGTGACCGTGAATGTGCTGGCGGTGCTGTTTATCACCAGTCGCCTGCTGTACATCATCTGCTACCTGGCGGACTGGGCGATCTTGCGGTCGCTGGTGTGGTTTGTCGGGATGGGGCTGATTGCTGCGTTCTTCTTTGTGTCGGTATAGATAAAGCAAGATCAAAAGATCGCAGCCTGCGGCAGCTCCTACAAGGTTGATACATGTCCCCTGTAGGAGCTGCC
>NZ_JABULD010000279.1:0-1301 GCF_014060985.1 Pseudomonas sp. MD195_PC81_125 | reverse complement strand
TTGCGGCCGGTGTGGAAGTGCAGATCAGCCTCGGCTAAGACTCGGTCTTGGTCGTGTAACGCTCTGAAATGGGCGGCCATAGCGGGTGAAAGCCCCGTACACTCATGAGGTTTACAACATGACTATTGGTGTAGTCGGTCGTAAATGCGGTATGACCCGTATTTTCACCGAAGAAGGTGTCTCCATTCCGGTCACGGTCATTGAGATCGAGCCGAATCGCGTCACCCAGTTCAAAACTGAAGAGACCGATGGCTATCGTGCAGTGCAAGTCACTGTCGGCGAGCGTCGCGCTTCGCGTGTAACAGCAGCTCAAGCTGGCCACTTCGCTAAAGCGAACGTTGCCGCTGGTCGCACCACCATGGAATTCCGTCTTGAAGAAGGCGAGTACCAGGCTGGCGATCTGATCAACGCTGAAATCTTCGCCGCTGGTCAACTGGTTGATGTAACCGGTCAGTCCAAGGGTAAAGGCTTCCAGGGTACGATCAAGCGTTGGAATTTCCGCGGGCAAGATAACACCCACGGTAACTCCGTATCCCACCGCGTCCCAGGCTCTATCGGCCAGTGCCAGACTCCTGGTCGTGTATTCAAGGGCAAAAAAATGTCCGGTCATATGGGCGCTGAGCGCGTGACCGTGCAGTCCCTGGAAGTAGTGCGCGTGGACGCTGAACGCAATCTGTTGTTGGTCAAGGGCGCTGTTCCTGGCGCTACTGGCGGCAACCTGGTTGTACGTCCAGCAGCCAAGGCTCGCGGTTAAGGGGAAGCTGACATGCAATTAAATGTAAATGACGCTCAAGCGATCGAAGTTTCCGAACTGACATTTGGCGGCGAATTCAACGAGACGCTGGTTCACCAAGCAGTCGTGGCCTACATGGCCGGCGGCCGTCAAGGTAGCAAGCAGCAGAAGACCCGTTCCGACGTTCGTGGTGGCGGCAAGCGCCCTTGGCGTCAGAAAGGTACTGGCCGTGCTCGTGCCGGTACTATCCGTAGCCCAATCTGGCGTGGCGGCGGTACCACTTTCGCAGCTCGTCCACAAGATCACTCCCAGAAGCTGAACAAGAAGATGTATCGCGCAGCAATGCGTTCCATCCTTGCTGAGCTGGTGCGTACTGATCGTCTGGTCGTGGTTCAGGATTTCGCTGTTGAAACTCCGAAAACCAAAGATCTGCTTGGCAAACTGAACAACATGAGCCTGACCGACGTTCTGATCGTGTCGGACGTTGTTGATCAGAACCTGTACCTGGCTGCTCGTAACCTGCCACACGTAGATGTACGTGACGTGCAAGGTTCCGATCCAGTTAGTC
>NZ_JABULD010000670.1:0-1253 GCF_014060985.1 Pseudomonas sp. MD195_PC81_125 | reverse complement strand
CTCCCACAATGGGAATGCATTTCAAAGGTGGGAGCGAGCCTGCTCGCGAATTCTCAGGCGCAACCGGAATTATCTGTCTGTCATCCGATAGTCCGGGCTGCGAAACCGCTCAAGAATGAAGTATTGTTGTGCCCATCCAAAAAAACGTCAGAAGCCTTGAACCGTTTCGACGGTTGTTCAGTGATAGAGGGTGTCATGGGTAACGAAAGCATCAATTGGGACAAGCTGGGTTTTGACTACATCAAGACCGACAAACGCTATCTGTCGTACTTTCGCAATGGCGAGTGGGACAAAGGCACCCTGACCGAAGACAACGTGCTGCACATCAGCGAAGGCTCGACGGCCCTTCATTATGGCCAGCAGTGCTTCGAAGGCCTGAAGGCTTATCGTTGCAAGGACGGCTCGATCAACCTGTTCCGTCCCGACCAGAACGCCGCGCGCATGCAGCGCAGCTGCGCCCGCCTGCTGATGCCGCACGTATCGACCGAGCAGTTCATCGAAGCGTGCAAAGAAGTGGTTCGCGCCAACGAGCGCTTCATCCCGCCATACGGCACCGGCGGCGCGCTGTACCTGCGTCCGTTCGTGATCGGCGTGGGTGACAACATCGGCGTGCGCACCGCGCCCGAGTTCATCTTCTCGGTGTTCGCGATCCCGGTCGGCGCCTACTTCAAGGGCGGCCTGACCCCGCACAATTTCCAGATCTCCAGCTTCGACCGCGCTGCCCCACAGGGCACCGGTGCGGCCAAGGTCGGTGGCAACTACGCCGCCAGCCTGATGCCGGGCTCCCAGGCCAAGAAGGCGCACTTCGCTGACGCCATCTACCTGGATCCGCTGACCCACAAGAAAATCGAGGAAGTCGGTTCGGCCAACTTCTTCGGGATCACCCACGACAACAAGTTCGTCACCCCGAACTCGCCCTCCGTACTGCCAGGCATCACCCGCCTGTCGCTGATCGAACTGGCGAAAACCCGTCTGGGCCTGGAAGTGGTGGAAGGCGACGTGCTGATCGACAAGCTGTCGGACTTCAAGGAAGCCGGCGCTTGCGGTACCGCTGCGGTGATCACCCCGATCGGCGGCATCAGCTACAACGACCACCTGCACGTGTTCCACAGCGAAACCGAAGTCGGCCCGGTCACCCAGAAGCTCTACAAAGAGCTGACTGGCGTGCAGACCGGCGACATCGAAGCGCCAGCGGGCTGGATCGTCAAGGTTTGATCTGACGGCTGCAGATGCACAAAAGCCCCCCATCGAGT
>NZ_JABULD010000595.1:0-2133 GCF_014060985.1 Pseudomonas sp. MD195_PC81_125 | reverse complement strand
CCTGCTCGCGAAAGCGTTGTGTCATTCAACAGTGATGGCGACTGACACGCCCTCTTCGCGAGCAGGCTCGCTCCCACAGGGGACGTGCAACACCCTGCCTCAACAATAAAAACAAGAGGGAGCAACCGATGATTCGCACGCAAACCAACGTTCTGTTGAGTGGCGGCCTGCTGGCCGCGAGTCAGGCCATGGCCGGCGATTTACTGCTGTGGCAGACCAACAGCCTGAGCTACCTGTACGGCAAGAACTTCGCGATCAACCCGTCGATCCAGCAGACGGTGACGTTCGAGCACGCCGACAAGTGGAAGTACGGCGACAACTTCCTGTTCGTCGACAAGATCTTCTACAACGGCCAGGAAGACCGCAACAAAGGCCCGCACACCTTCTACGGCGAATTCACCCCACGCTTCTCGTTCGGCAAGATCTTCGACCGGAAAATCGAATTCGGCCCGATCAAGGACGTGCTACTGGCGATGACCTACGAGTACGGCGAAGGCGACAGCGAAGCCTACCTGATCGGCCCCGGCTTCGACCTGAAAGTGCCCGGCTTCAACTACGTGACCCTGAACATTTTCCGCCGCCAGACCGAAGGCCCGCGCCCCCGGCGACGGCGTCTGGCAGATCACCCCGGGCTGGTCGTACAGCGTGCCGCTGGGCAACTCCGACCTGCTGATCGACGGCTATCTGGACTGGGTGGTCGACAACGATCAGAACTCGCGCGGCACTTACCACGCCAACCTGCACATCAATCCGCAGATCAAATACGACCTCGGCAAAGCCTTGGGCTGGAGCCAGAAGCAGCTGTACGTCGGCACCGAATACAGCTACTGGAAGAACAAATATGGCGTCGAAAGCAGTCACAACCTCGACACCAACCAGAACACCGCCAGCCTGCTGGTGAAGGTGCACTTCTGAGATGGCCCGCAACCGTGCCCCATACCTGTCGTCGGTGCTCTGTTGCGGGGCACTTGAGAGCTGGCCGAGGAGTCAGTATTCTCCGCGGCCTCTTGAATTCGGTCTAAAAAAAAGCCCGGATTTAATTCCTGACCGACGGGCCAACTTATCCCGGCCCCGGCCAGTACCGAGGCATCCCGAAAACACGCGCAATCGACTGTTTTTCAGCAGCCGAACGGGCGTTTTTTTTGCTTTTCGAAAGCGTTGGCCCAGCTCTTGCTATCACCAGCGAAGCTGACCGATCGGATGACTTTTGCAGCAACGAAAAAAAGGCGCCACACCAGAGCGCCGATCTTAAAAAAAATAAACGTGGAACACCTACTTTGGGAGCAACCGAATGAAACGTATGTGCACCAGCCTGATGCTCGCGGGATCGATGCTGGCCGGCGGCCAGGCCATGGCCGATGGCCTGCTGCAATGGCAGAACAACAGCCTGACCTACCTCTACGGCAAAGACTTCAAGGTCAACCCGGCGATCCAGCAGACCGTCACCTTCGAGCACGCCGATGCCTGGAAGTACGGGGATAACTTCCTGTTCATCGACAAGATCTTCTACAACGGCAAACCAGACGGCGGCGTCGGCAACAACACCTATTACGGTGAGTTCCAGCCGCGCATCTCGCTGGGCAAAGTCCTCGACCAGAAGCTCGAATTCGGTCCGATCAAAGACGTGCTGCTGGCGATGACTTACGAGTTCGGTGAAGGCGACGTCGAGTCGTACCTGATCGGTCCTGGCTTCGACCTGGCGATCCCGGGTTTCGACTACTTCCAGCTGAACTTCTACCAGCGCCACACCGACGGCTCGCGCCCGGGTGACAACGTCTGGCAGATCACCCCGGTCTGGTCCTACACCATCCCGGTCGGCAGCTCGAACGTGCTGATCGACGGTTACATGGACTGGGTGGTCGACAACGACGTCAACAGCAAAGGCGAATACCACGCCAACCTGCACTTCAACCCGCAGGTCAAATACGACCTGGGCAAGGCGCTGCATTTCGGCGAGAAGCAGCTGTACGTCGGTGTTGAATACGACTACTGGAAAGACAAGTACGGGATCGACGGCACCCGTGGCTTCACCACCAATCAGAACGTGACCAGCTTCCTGGTGAAGTTCCACTTCTGATCTTAAAAGCTTCGCGAGCAGGCTCGCTCCCACATTCGACCGAGTTCCAATGTGGG
>NZ_JABULD010000062.1:0-4463 GCF_014060985.1 Pseudomonas sp. MD195_PC81_125 | reverse complement strand
AGCTGGCTTGCCAGCGATGGCGGCCTTGAGATCTGGCGCAAACAATGCGGCAATCGCCAGTCGGATTCGACGGAAAGTAAAAATGCACGTACGACGCCGTCATCCGCCCCTCCCGATAAACCGCCTCCGCCCCGCGCCCGCCATTCGGGCTGACTCCCCGGGCAATCGGCGTCAGTTCGGTGCTGGTCAGGGAATGGTGATAGGTGTGGCCGCGCAACGAACCTTCTGGCAAATCCACCGCTTGCAGTGCCAGTGCCGCCAGACGTTTTTGCATCACTGCCTCACCGCGCAGCAGCCCGACCAGTTCGGCGCGGATGCCGTCGACATCGGTCAACGCGTCGAGCAGATAGAGCATGCCGCCGCACTCGGCAAGCAGCGGTTTGCCGGCAGCATGGTGCGCACGGATTGCATCGAGCATTGCCACGTTTTGCGATAGCGCGACATGGTGCAATTCCGGGTAACCACCGGGCAAATACAGACTGTCAGCGTCGGGCAATTGGGTATCGCGGATCGGCGAAAAGAAACTCAACTCGGCGCCCATCGCCCGCAGCAGATCGAGGCTGGCACCGTAGGTGAAGGCAAAGGCTTCGTCACGAGCGACGGCGATGCGCACGCCGTCGAGCAGCGGCTCAGCAGGGATCACTTCAGGCGCGGCGAACTCCACGGCCGGTGGCAGCGCTACCTCGCAACTGCTGGCCAACGCTTGGGCGGCCGCGTCGAGACGCAGATCCAGATCATTCAGTTCGCTGGCCTGCACCAGACCGAGGTGCCGGCTCGGCAGCTCGATCCCGGTTTCCCGCGACAGCGCGCCGTACCAACGCAGACCTTCGGTGAGGCTGCCTTCGAGCAATTGCGCATGACGCAAGGTGCCGACGCGGTTGGCCAGCACCCCGGCAAACGGCAGGTCCGGCTGATAACGCGCCAACCCCAGCGCCAGTGCACCAAAGGTCTGGGCCATGGCGGTACCGTCGATCACGCCGAGCACCGGCACGCCGAAGTGCCGCGCCAGATCGGCGCTGGACGGGGTGCCGTCGAACAGGCCCATCACGCCTTCGATCAGGATCAGATCGGCTTCGGCGGCGGCTTCCCACAGCAGACGGCGGCTTTCCTGCTCGCCGACCATCCACATGTCCAGTTGATACACCGGCGCACCGCTGGCGCGTTCGAGAATCATCGGGTCGAGGAAGTCCGGGCCGCACTTGAACACGCGCACCTTGCGCCCCTGGTTGCGATGCAAGCGAGCGAGCGCGGCGGTGACGGTGGTCTTGCCCTGACCGGAGGCCGGCGCGGCGATGAGTACCGCCGGGCAGTGACGTGGTTGATTCAAAGTTCGACGCCTTTCTGCGCTTTGATGCCGGCCTGGAAGGCGTGCTTGAGCATGCCCATTTCGGTGACGGTATCGCCCATTTCGATCATTTCCGGCTTGGCCGCGCGACCGGTGACGATCACGTGCTGCATCGGCGGACGCGCCTGCAGGTCGCTGAGCACTCGATCCAGATCGAGGTAGCCGTGTTTCAGGGCGATGTTCAGTTCATCCAGCACCACCAGGCCGATCGACGGATCACGCAGCAGCTCGCGAGACACTGCCCACGCAGCTTCAGCGGCGGCGATGTCACGCTGGCGATCCTGGGTTTCCCAGGTGAAACCCTCGCCCATCACGTGAAAACGCACTTGCTCGGGGAAGCGGCGGAAGAACAACTCTTCACCAGTGCTGTTGCGGCCCTTGATGAATTGCACCACGCCACACTGCATGCCGTGGCCCATGGCACGGGCAAGCATGCCGAACGCCGAGCTGCTTTTGCCTTTGCCATTGCCGGTCAACACCAGCACCAGGCCGCACTCGTCAGGGGAATTGGCGATGCGTTCGTCGATCACGGCTTTTTTGCGCTGCATACGCGCCAGATGGCGTTCGTCGCGCTCGGGGGAATCGGTCATGGGGGAGCTCTCCGTTGAGGCTGGATAACGGCGGGCAGGCACAAGAACAGACGGCAAAAAGCCTGGCATCGCCCACCGTGATGCCGCTGGATGGATCAGGCCGGTCTCCGGGCTCATGAGCGGCGAATCGCCTGACTGCGCGCCTTCCCGCGTCGGTCGACACAGTGGCTCAATGCGCAGTTTTCACTCATTTACCGTTGCGGGGGCAGCGCCGGGATCGTGATCGTGCTTCACCTGAAGACAACCCTCACCGGCTTCCCTGTTTCACTCTGTCGACACGCGTCACAGAGCACCTGAAACAAGCCGCGAAGGTTAGAGGGTTGGGGGTGGAGCGTCAATTAAAGAGGGGGCCGTCGGGCGAATAACTGCCGCCGATCAATTATCTGACGCCAATCTTGTGCCACACTGAGACAAGTGATATCAAAGAGCCATGCTTTTGATTGAAAAAAGCACACCACAACAATAAGGATGATGACGATGCAAGGCATGATCATCAGCAACCCGCGCCTGGAATTCCTGCGCCCGGTGCTTGAACGCTGGTTTGACTGTATTGACCGTTACAACGCGTTACGCGGTGACAACGACACGCCCTATTGGCATGACGAGAAAGCCAATCTCGGCTTGCTTTCCGCTGCGGCCTGGATGGCCGAACTGGTGACCCTCTGCGATACCACCACCCGCAAACAGAACGAGGACGGCGAGCGCAATGCCCGCGCCGACCTGTTCATCGCCGGGGCCGAAGACCGCGCCTACCTTCAGGCGACCCAGCGCTGGCCGCGGGTCAACAACCTCAACCTGACTCAGGCCCTGCTGGACATCACCAGCGATGCCAAACGCATCAGCTTCGCCAGCGACCTCAAGCTCGGCTGTCTGTTCGTCGCCCCGCAGAAGGCCCAGCACAGTGCCAGCCCCGAAGAACTGCAGGACATGGTCGACGACCTGCAAAAGGAGCATTGCTGCGCCGTGGCCTGGTATTTCCCCTACGCCTACCGCAAGTTGCGCAGCGAAGCGGGCAATTATCACCCGGGCATCGCCGTGCTGTTCAAAGAGGCTCGCGGATAGCGGTTGAACCATCGGGTGCGCAGGGTTCTCTATGATTAAGCATGCATTCATAGGGAAGATCAGCAATGCGCAAAACCCGACTCGCTCTCGTCATCGCTCTCGCCGGAGGGCTCGCCGCCTGCGGTGAATCCTCCAGCCTGCAAGTTTCCGACGGCACCGGTCCGTCACCGAAACTGCCTGAACCGAACAAAACCCTGATCCCGACGGTGAACATCGCCCCAGCGGTCGGCTGGCCTGCAGGTGGCAAACCGACCGCCGCAGCCGGTACGCAAGTGGCTGCATTTGCCGAAGGCCTCGATCACCCACGCTGGCTCTACGTGCTGCCCAACGGTGACGTATTGGTGGCGGAAACCAACGCGCCGCCCAAACCGGATGACAGCAGCGGTATTCGCGGCTGGGTGATGAAGAAAGTCATGGGCAAAGCCGGTGCCGGCGTGCCAAGCCCGAACCGTATCACCCTGCTGCGCGACGCCGATCACGACGGCGTGGCCGAGACCCGCACGGTGTTTCTGCAGAACCTCAACTCGCCGTTCGGCATGACCCTGGTCGGCAACGATTTGTACGTCGCTGACACTGATCGCCTGCTGCGCTTCCACTACGAACCCGGTGCGACGGAGATCAAGACACAGCCGATCAAGGTTACCGACCTGCCGGGCGGCACCCTGAACCATCACTGGACCAAGAACGTCATCGCCAGTAAGGACGGCAGCAAGCTGTACGTCACCGTGGGCTCGAACAGCAATGTCGGCGAGAATGGTCTGGATAAAGAGGAAGGTCGCGCCGCGATCTGGGAAGTGGGTCGCGCCACGGGCAATCACCGGATCTTCGCCTCGGGCATTCGTAACCCCAACGGCCTGGCGTGGGAGCCCACCACAGGCGCGCTGTGGACAGCGGTCAACGAACGTGACGAAATCGGCAGCGACCTGGTGCCGGACTACATCACCTCGGTCAAGGACGGTGGCTTCTATGGCTGGCCTTTCAGCTATTACGGTCAGCACGTGGATGTGCGGGTGAAGCCGCAGAATCTGGATCTGGTGGCCAAGGCCATCGCTCCGGATTATGCCGTCGGCCCGCACACCGCCTCGTTGGGCCTGACCTTCGCCGAGGGCAACAACTTGCCCGCGCAGTTCAAGGAAGGCGCGTTTATCGGCCAGCACGGGTCGTGGAACCGCAAACCGCATAGTGGCTATAAGGTGATTTTTGTACCATTCACCGCCGGCAAGCCGAACGGAGCACCGGTGGATGTGCTGACCGGCTTCCTCGACAAGGACGAGAACGCATTGGGCCGCCCGGTAGGCGTGGTGATCGACCAGCAAGGTGGTTTGCTGGTGGCCGATGATGTGGGGAACAAGGTGTGGCGAGTGTCGTCCGCCAAGTAACGTGGGCCCGCTACAAAACAACTGTGGGAGCGAGCCTGCTCGCGAATGCGGAGTGTCAGCCTCCATTGAGTTGACTGATACACCGCT
>NZ_JABULD010000689.1:0-1511 GCF_014060985.1 Pseudomonas sp. MD195_PC81_125 | reverse complement strand
CCCACAGGGATCTTCTGTGTGCTCACTTTCTGAGCTGCACCACAAAACCTGTGGGAGCCGGCTTGCCATGGATCTACTGTGTGCTCACTTTCTGAGCCGCATCACAAAACCTGTGGGAGCTGGCTTGCCAGCGATGGGATCAACTCGGTCTAAAGGGATAACCGCAACGCCAAAGCCGCCAAGGTCATCAACAACACCGGCACCGTCAGCACAATCCCGACCTTGAAGTAATACCCCCAGCCGATCCGGATATCCTTGCGCGCCAGTACATGCAACCAGAGCAACGTCGCCAGACTGCCGATCGGGGTAATTTTCGGCCCCAGGTCGCTGCCGATCACGTTGGCATAAATCATCGCTTCCTTGACCACACCGCTCGCCTGGCTGGCATCAATTGACAGCAAACCGATCAGTACCGTCGGCAGGTTGTTCATGATCGACGACAACAGTGCTGTCAGTACCCCGGTGCCCAGCGCCGCGCCCCACACGCCATAACCGGCGAACACATCCAGCCATCCAGCGAGATAGCCGGTCAGCCCGGCATTGCGCAGACCATAGACCACCAGGTACATGCCCAGCGAGAAAATCACGATCTGCCACGGCGCTTCTTTGAGCACCTTGCGCGTGGAGATCTTGTGACCACGGGCAGCGATCCCCAGCAGCAACGCAGCGCAGACTGCGGAGATCGCGCTGATCGGGATGCCCAGCTGTTCGAGGAAGAAGCAGCCGATCAACAGGATCACCAGCACCACCCAACCGGCGTAGAACGTGGCCTTGTCGTGGATCGCCGTATGCGGTTGTTCAAGCTGTTCGGGGTCGTAGGCCTTGGGAATGTCGCGGCGGAAGAACCACATCAACACGCCCAAAGTGGCGGCCACGCTGACGAAGTTGACCGGTACCATCACCGCCGCATAGCGGTTGAAGCCGATGTGAAAGAAGTCCGCCGAAACAATGTTGACCAGGTTCGACACCACCAGCGGCAGGCTCGCGGTGTCGGCGATGAAACCGGCGCCCATGACGAACGCGAGGGTTGCCGCCGGGGAAAAGCGCAGCGCCAGCAGCATTGAAATCACGATCGGCGTGAGGATCAGCGCCGCGCCGTCATTGGCGAACAGCGCCGACACCAGCGCGCCGAGCAGCACCATGTAGGCAAACAGCTTGCGCCCACTGCCCCGCCCCCAGCGCGCCACATGCAGCGCGGCCCAGGCGAAGAATCCCGCTTCGTCGAGCAACAGACTGATGATGATCAGTGCGACGAAGGTGCCGGTGGCGTTCCAGATGATCTGCCACACCAGCGGAATATCGCTCAGGTGCACGACGCCGAAGATCAATGCGAGCACGGCGCCGAGCGTCGCGCTCCAGCCGACGCCGAGGCCTTTGGGTTGCCAGATGACAAGGGTGATGGTCAGCAGGAAGATCAGTGACGCAGCGAGCATTCGCGACAGCCTTAATGAATGAAATAAACCAAACCACACAACTGTGGGAGCGAGCCTGCTCGCGAAAGCGGACTGTCA
>NZ_JABULD010000144.1:0-16457 GCF_014060985.1 Pseudomonas sp. MD195_PC81_125 | reverse complement strand
TTTTTTATTGTCCGGACAAAAGCTGCAGGTACAAAAAAGCCGACCCAGAAACTGGGTCGGCTTGATAACAATCCCGAGGGATTATTACTTGCGGCTAGCTTTGTCCAGCATACGCAGAGCACGCTCGTTAGCTTCGTCAGCAGTCTGTTGTGCTTTTTGAGCAGCAGCCAGAGCTTCATCAGCTTTACGGTATGCTTCGTCTGCACGAGCCTGGGCGCGAGCAGCTGCGTCTTCAGTAGCGGTCAGACGTGCTTCGGTTTCTTTCGATGCGCTGCTGCAACCGGTAGCCAGAACTGCGGCCAGAGCCAGAGCAGAGAATTTCAGAACGTTGTTCATCGTGTTCCCCTTCAAGGACTTTCAATTAAGTGGCTTTCTCCTCCGATTGAGGAAATAGCCGGCGTACATACTACCCATTACTTGTAGTAAGTAAACTGACGTAGCGCAAGAAGCAAAAAAAATTGTAGGCGTTGATTCTTTTTCGAGCAACTTTTAACGGGGCTGATTAAAAAATATCCAGCTGCAAGCCCCTGCCTGAGCGAGTTAATGAGAAAAAGTTCCCGCTGTCACGTGCTGTTTTCGGCGTCTTGCACCAAGTCTGCCTAGATGAATTCGTCTACACTTTTGTTCCGATTTTGCATGACGCCTCACATATCTTTGTCGCTCTTGAGGTGACTTTAAAGAAGAGCCTGCGTCTTAAGTCTCGACATCCGGCAATGTTCAGGTGAGCGCCTCGGGATATGTTCCCCGCGCCTGCCACTACGCCCATCGGAGTTATCCGTACAACCTGCACGATGACGAGCGCACCTTGAGCATTTTTGCCAATGGTGCCTACTATTTATCACGTGCTCGGTTGCGCGAGATCGGTGTGGCTTTTCTCGGTGTCCATCAGGCACGGGGTGGCGTAGATGTTCCTTCGCCGGAAAAACATCGGTAAGGTAGGGGTCAGAATTCAAGACCCGCGAGGAGTAGTGATGAGCGAGGCGTTGTCCATCCACCATGACCAGGCTGGTCATCAGTTCGAGACCAATGTGGACGGTCATCGTGCCTACCTGACCTATATGGATCTGGGGAAACAGACCCTGGATATCTACCGCACCTTCGTGCCCAACGCCCTGCGCGGTCGAGGCATCGCGGCAGCGCTGACCGAAAGCGCGCTGCAGTACGCCGAGGAAATGGGTTACACGGTGATTCCTTCGTGCTCCTACGTCGAGCGCTATATGGAGCGCCATCAGAAGCGCGCGGCGAAAATCTGATTACCCCTACACACAAAAACGCCGGGCAATGCCCGGCGTTTTTTTTATGCCTGCGAAACGCTGATCAGCTGCGCTGACGCTTCGGCAGCACATCCTTGAGCTTGGCGTGCATGCTGCGCAGGGTGTTCTCGGTGGCGGACCAGTCGATGCAGGCATCGGTGATCGACACGCCGTATTGCAGGTCGGCGAGGTCTTTCGGGATGGCCTGACAGCCCCAGTTCAGATGGCTCTCGACCATCAGGCCGATGATCGACTGGTTGCCTTCGAGGATCTGGTTGGCGACGTTCTCCATCACCAGCGGTTGCAGGGCCGGGTCCTTGTTGGAGTTGGCGTGGCTGCAATCGACCATGATGTTCGGCTTGATCTTCGCCTTGTTAAGCGCCTGCTCGCAGAGGGCGACGCTGACCGAATCGTAGTTCGGCTTGCCGTTGCCACCACGCAGCACCACGTGACCGTAGGCATTGCCCTTGGTGGTGACGATCGACACGCCACCTTCCTGGTTGATACCGAGGAAACGGTGCGGGCTGGAAACCGATTGCAAGGCGTTGATCGCCACGGTCAGGCCGCCGTCGGTGCCGTTCTTGAAGCCGACGGCCGAGGACAGGCCGGAAGCCATTTCACGGTGGGTCTGGGATTCGGTGGTACGCGCGCCGATGGCCGACCAACTGATCAGGTCCTGCAGGTACTGCGGGGAGATCGGGTCGAGGGCTTCGGTGGCGGTCGGCAGGCCTTTCTCGGCCAGGTCCAGCAGCAACTGGCGACCAATGTGCAGGCCGTCCTGAATCTTGAACGAGTCATCCAGGTACGGATCGTTGATCAGGCCTTTCCAGCCGACGGTGGTCCGTGGCTTCTCGAAATACACACGCATGACCAGGTACAGGGTGTCGGAGACTTCCTCCGCCAGCACCTTGAGGCGGTCGGCGTACTCGTGGGCAGCCTTGATATCGTGGATCGAGCACGGGCCGATCACTACGAACAGACGGTGGTCGGTGCCATCAAGAATGTTGCGAATGACTTCGCGGCCCTTGGTGACGGTGCGCAGGGCAGCGTCGCTCAGAGGGATATCACGCTTGAGCTGATCGGGAGTGATCAGGGTCTCGTTAGAGGCGACGTTTAGGTCGTTGATCGGTAAATCAGCCATCGTTTACTCGTCAGGTCACGGGTGCCGGCCGCCAGCGATCCCCGCGCGGCGGAGCACAGCAGATTTAAGCGCGTCGGGGAGCCGAACCTTAGCGCGTCAGACGCGGCTCGACAATGGGCAAGCGCCGCTTTAATCCAGTACTGGCTGGGCAAAAGCCTTGCGCACGCTGTCGTGGGAGAACTCGTTGGCGTGTTGTTCGACCCATTGCAGGGCCAGCGCCTGAATATCCTGCAAGTCGTCATGGGCCTCGTTCATGCGGCAATAGCGTTCGATCTGGCACACCTGCTCGCCCATCCGGGCGCTGAACAACGTCTGCTCATCAGTGAACGCGATCCCCACCAGATAGCCCTTTTTGCGTCGCAGGCACCACGCCACATAGCCCGGAAAACAGAGGTCGGCATTGAGCGTCGGCAGGCGCACTTCAAGGGCGGTGCCGTGGCGCCAGGCGCGGTGATAATTGCAAGCGATCCCGCCGAGGCTGATAGTGTGCAGCTGTTGCCTGGAAATACACTCGGGCTTGAGCAAGGTTAATTCAACCGGCACTTCGTCCGGATGAGGAATGAAACGTCCCATGAGCACAGACTCCCTGTGTCGGCCATTTGACATTGTTTCCCCCAGTATAGTGGTCGAATCCGAGCTGACCGATTTCGACGCCGACCAGCGGCTGCTGGCGATGAGCGGTGTTTCGCTGGTGATTTTCACCAGTGTCGGCTGTTCCAGTTGCCGCTATGCCAGAGAAGTGTTGCCCGGGTTCGCGCTGGCGGTCGATCGCCTGTGCTGGATTGATGCCGGCAATAACGGTGGGCTGGTGGAGCGCTATCAGGTCTTTCATTTGCCGGCGCTGTTTGTGGTGCGCGACGGCGAGTTCTTTGGGGCATTGCACACGCGCCTGACCGCCGCTGCGCTGAACGCGGCAGTGGCGCAGGCGCTGGGTCGAATTGCAGAGGAGTTGCCATAGATGGTGGGAGCAGACAGCAAACCGGTGATCGGGATTATCGGCACCGGCGCAATTGGCGGGTTTTACGGTTTGATGCTGGCGCGGGCCGGTTTCGATGTGCACTTTTTACTGCGCAGTGAGTTTTCAGCGGTGGCCGAGCGGGGGTTGCAAGTGGACAGTGCCGTGCATGGCACGCTGACATTGAACCCGGTGCAAGCGTATGCCAAGGCCGAGGACATGCCGGCCTGCGACTGGTTGCTGGTCGGCGCCAAGACCACCAGCAGCGCGGGTCTGGCCCCGGCGATCATTGCCGCGGCCAGGCCCGGCGCGAAAGTGCTGGTGCTGCAGAACGGTCTGGACGTCGAAGACAGCTTGCGTGAGCTGCTGCCCGACTCCCTGCATCTGCTCGGCGGTCTGTGCCTGATCTGCGTGCATCGCGAAGGGCCGGGACACATCACCCATCAGGCCTTGGGTGCGGTGAATGTCGGCTATCACAGCGGCCCGGCAATGGACGATGCGGCGCGCATGGCGCTCGTTGAAGAGGGCGCCAGTCTGTTCCGTGCCGCGGGCATCGATTCGCAGGCAATGGCCAATCTGCAACAGGCGCGCTGGCAGAAACTGGTGTGGAATATTCCCTACAACGGTCTCTCGGTGCTGCTCGGCGCCGGCACCACGCCGCTGATGGCCGACGCTGACAGTCGCGCGTTGATTCAGGCATTGATGGCTGAAGTCGTGCAGGGCGCCAAGGCCTGCGGTCACGACATGCCGCCCGCTTACGCCGAGTACCTGTTTACGATGACCGAGAAAATGCCCGACTACTGGCCGAGCATGTACCACGATTTTCTGCACAAACGGCCGCTGGAGCTGGAAGCGATTTACGCCCGGCCATTGGCCGCCGCCAAGGCGGCAGGATGTGAATTGCCACGAATCGAAGCGTTGTATCGCACGCTGGGTTTCATCGACCGACGCAACACCTGAGTCGGTTTTTTGCGGGAGTGGGGGAAGGCATGGCCAAGAACATCGATGACAAACTGGTGCTGGCGATTTCGTCTCGCGCCTTGTTCGACCTGAGCGAGAGTCACAAGGTCTACCTGTCGAGCGGCGTTGAAGCCTATCGGCAATATCAGATCGAACACGAAGACGAAATCCTCGCCCCCGGCGATGCGTTCCCGCTGGTGGAAAAACTCCTGAGCCTCAACAGCCGCCTCGACCGCGCCCGGGTCGAGGTGATTCTGGTTTCGCGCAACAGTGCCGATACCGGCCTGCGCGCGTTCAACTCGATTCATCACTACGGGCTGGACATTTCCCGGGCGGCCTTCGTCGGCGGACGCAGCCCGTATCCGTATCTCAAGGCCTTTGGCTGTGACCTGTTTCTGTCCACGCACGCCGAGGACGTGCGCGCCGCACTGGATGCCGGATTTGCTGCGGCGACAATTCTGTCTGGGGGCGCCAGCCGTGCCGCGAGTGATGAGTTGCGCATCGCCTTCGACGGTGACGCGGTGTTGTTCTCCGACGAGTCCGAGCGCGTTTATCAGTCCGGCGGGCTGGAGGCTTTCCAGGCCAAGGAACGCGAGTCGGCACGCGAGCCATTGCGCGGTGGGCCGTTCAAAGGATTTCTGGCGGCGCTCAATGCGCTGCAGCGCGAGTTCCCCGAGGCCGACTGCCCGATCCGCACGGCGCTGGTCACCGCGCGTTCGGCACCGGCCCATGAGCGGGTGATCCGTACCTTGCGCGAGTGGGATATCCGCCTCGACGAGTCGCTGTTCCTCGGCGGTCTGACCAAATCGGCATTCCTCGAAGCCTTTGCCGCCGACGTGTTTTTCGACGATCAGGCCGGACACTGCGAGCTCGCCCGTGAAGTGGTCGCCACCGGCCATGTGCCGCATGGCATCAGCAACGAAACGTCGATCTAAAGCCCCTGTGCTTCAAGACGTTGCGTCGTACGTCGTAGTCGCCAAGGCACTGCTAAGCTGAATCAAATCTCCGCCATGTTGGCACGCGAGGAGGTCATATGATTCGTTCGATGCTGTATGCCACTGACCTCGGTCTGTACGCACCGTTAGTGATGCAGCATGCCCTGGCACTGGCGCGGACATTCAATGCCGACTTGTACGTGGTGCATGCAGTGGAGCCCATGGGGCTGTTTGCCGAATCGGTGTTGCAGAGTTATCTCGACGAACAGGCATTGAACGAATTTCACCGTCAGGGTCTGAAAACTGTCATCGCCAGTATCGAGCAACGGGTGCTGGACAGTTTTCGTGAGGAACTGGGGGACGAGGGCGAGCAGGATCTGCAGCGGATTTGCGCGGTTCGGGTGGTGCAGGGCGATCCAGCGCAGGTGATTCTCGACCAGGTGCGGAAACTCTCTGTGGATTTGCTGATCGTAGGCACTCACAGCCACGGCGTAGGGGCGGAAACGCCTTTGGGGCGCACGGCGACCCGGGTTCTGCAATTGGCCAAGGTGCCGGTCTATCTGGTGCCGTTGATGGAGCGTCGGCGCCGGGGGGATCGCTGAAGCGGGAATAATGGCGTTTTGATAAAAAAGTTCTAGATTTATTCATCAAACCATTAATATAGTTATATACCGTCGCTGATGCCCGTGGCGTCTACCTGCTTTGAGGGATACATATGAAGCTTCAACAATTGCGCTACATCTGGGAAGTGGCGCACCACGACCTCAACGTTTCCGCTACCGCCCAAAGCCTTTACACCTCGCAACCGGGTATCAGTAAACAGATCCGCCTGCTGGAAGACGAACTTGGCGTTGAAGTGTTCGCTCGCAGCGGCAAACACCTGACCCGCGTCACCCCGGCCGGCGAGCGCATCATCACCACCGCTGGCGAAATCCTGCGCAAGGTCGAAAGCATCAAGCAGATCGCTCAGGAATTCTCCAACGAGAAGAAAGGCACCCTGTCGATCGCCACCACCCACACCCAGGCACGTTACGCATTGCCGCCGGTGATCAGCAATTTCATCAAGCAATACCCGGACGTGGCGCTGCACATGCACCAAGGGTCGCCGATGCAGATCGCCGAGATGGCCGCTGACGGCACGGTCGATTTCGCCATCGCCACCGAAGCGCTGGAGCTGTTCGGTGATCTGGTGATGATGCCTTGCTATCGCTGGAACCGTTGCGTGGTCGTGCCCCAAGGCCACCCGCTGACCAAGTTGCCGAAGCTGACCCTCGAAGCGCTGGCCGAATACCCGATCGTGACATACGTGTTCGGTTTTACCGGCCGTTCGAAACTCGACGAAGCCTTCAGCCATCGTGGCCTGACGCCGAAAGTGGTGTTTACCGCCGCCGACGCCGACGTGATCAAAACCTACGTGCGTCTGGGTCTGGGTGTGGGCATCGTCGCCAAAATGGCGGTCGACACCAAGCTCGATAACGACCTGGTGGTGCTGGATGCCAGCGAACTGTTCGAGTCGAGCATCACCAAGATCGGTTTCCGTCGCGGTACGTTCCTGCGTGGTTTCATGTGCGACTTCATCGAGAAGTTCGCCCCGCACCTGACCCGCGAAGTGATGGCCAAAGCCATCCAGTGCCACAACAAACAGGAACTGGAAGAGCTGTTCGACGGCGTCGAATTGCCGGTCCACTAAGTCCCCGCCTCAAAGCACCTCGGTGACAGCGAACTGTTGCCGGGTGCCTGCCACCAGAATCTCCACCTCATCGCCCTCGAACTTGCCCAGCAGGCCTTTGCCCAGCGGCGAGCGTGGGCTGATGACGGTAATCGGCTGACCCACCACATCGACTTTCAGGCCCGCTGCATCCGGGGCCAGAAACAGCCACTGCTCACGACCCTTTTCGTCTTCCAGACCGAGCAGGGCGCCGATCTCGATGCCGCGATTTTCGTCGTAGGCGCGCAGCGTCAGGTTCTGGCACAGCGCCAGTGACTGACGGATTTCCTCGACGCGTTTCGCCTGGCCCGCCGCCAGATAAGACGCCTCAAGCCCGAGCGTGTCGTACTTGTTCTCGGCGATGTTTTCTTCGTGGGTCGCGGTTTCGTAAGCGGTCTGCGCGGCGCGCTCGGCGATGTCGAGGTCGGCGCGCAGTTTGTCGAGGATCAGTTGGTGGACGGTGTGCTTGTTCATGATCAATCGCAGAATTGCAAAACGTTGGCGCGGCTCTTTTCGCTCGGCGCAGTCTGGTCCTGTTGCAGCCAGAACTGGCATTTCGGATTCGACTGGTTGCGACTGCTGCCGCGAGCCTGATCCAGCCGTGCCTGCTGCTCGTTCTTGCGCAGGTTTTCTTCGTACTGCTCGAACAGCGGACTCTGTGGCGGAATGTCCGGTTGCACCTGGACGGCCGCTGGCGGCTTGGCCAGTTGCTGCACGGCCTGGGCAACCGGCGCCAGTTGTTCGGTCAATACAAAAACGCGAAATCAGCCAGCAGGTCAGGGCGATGGTCAGAAAGCCCAGCCACATGCCCAGGGCAATGCTGCCGGTCAGTTGCAGCGCGCTAAGCTGAACGGGCAAGGGACGACGCGGGTCGGGACGATAGGGCATGGCTGCCTCCTGGCGGATGATTGCGGGCAAGTGGCGATTGTCGCACGAAGATTAATCGCCGTCGGCTCTTCTGCGCGAGGTCATTTATGCGGACAATCAGCGCTTTTGCCAACGGGAGTCTTTGCATGCCGGTACCGAAAACCCGCTGGGATATTTTTTGCACCGTGGTCGACAATTATGGCGACATCGGCGTGACCTGGCGTCTGGCCCGGCAACTGGTGGCCGAACACGGGCTGGCGGTGCGCTTGTGGGTCGATGACCTGCGCGCCTTCGAACGTATCTGCCCCGAGATCGACATCCACCTTGCGCAGCAATCGCAGCAGGGCGTTCAGGTATGGCATTGGCCGAGCGACTGGCCGCAGACGGAGGCAGCGGACGTGGTGATCGCCGCGTTTGCTTGTCAGTTGCCAGCTGCTTATATGGACGCCATGGCCGAGCGGCAACAGCCGCCGTTGTGGATGAACCTCGATTACCTCAGCGCTGAAGACTGGGTCACCGGTTGTCACGGTTTGCCGTCGGTGAAGTACAGGTCGGTGCAGAAATTCTTTTTCTTTCCCGGATTTCGACCTGGGACCGGCGGCCTGCTGCGTGAAAGCGGTCTGCTTGAACGGCGTCGGCGATTTCAGCAGGACGCGGCTGCACAGCGCCAGTTTCTGCAAGGCTTGGGTGTAGATCACGTAGCAGACGCACAACTGATTTCATTGTTTGCCTACGAGAATGCCGGGCTGGCCAGTTGGCTGGACGTGCTGGCGACCGATAGCACGCCGACCCATCTACTGGTGCCGGAAGGGCGGATTCTCGGTGACGTTGCGCGCTGGCTCGGGGTCGACTCTCTGGCCGTTGGCGACCTGAACGTGCGTCAGGCGCTGACGGTGCAGGTGCTGCCGTTCGTTCGTCAGAATCAATACGATCAGTTGCTGTGGTGCTGCGACTTCAACGCAGTGCGCGGAGAAGACTCGTTCGTCCGTGCACAGTGGGCCGGGCGGCCGATGCTCTGGCACATCTATCAGCAGGATGAAGACATCCATCTGGACAAGCTCGACGCCTTTCTTGCGTTGTATACGAAAGGGCTTTCGCCGGCCGCTGCCGAGGCGATGAATGGTCTGTGGCGGGCCTGGAGTGCCGGGAAACCGATCGGCGAGCACTGGCTCAAGGCTCGTAAACACTGGCCAGAGCTGCAGGAAAACGCCGAGGCGTGGTGTCTGGAACAAGGCTTGCAGGCGGATCTTGCCACGGCGCTGGTACAGTTTTACCTAAATTGGATATGATACGCGGCCTAGATTTTTGTAAATCCCATCCAAATTCGGATATTCGCAATGAAAACTGGTAAAGAACTCAAACCCGGTACCGTGATCCGTATCGACAACGATCCTTGGCTGGTTCAGAAAGCTGAATTCACCAAGTCGGGCCGTAACAGCGCGATCATGAAGACCAAGCTGAAGAACCTGCTGACCGGTTACAAGACCGAAACCGTTTACGGTGCGGACGACAAGCTGGACGACGTGATCCTGGATCGTAAAGAAGCCACCCTGTCTTTCATCAGCGGTGACACCTACACGTTCATGGACACCACTGACTACACCATGTACGAGCTGAACGCCGAAGACATCGAAAGCGTTCTGCCTTTCGTTGAAGAAGGCATGACCGACGTTTGCGAAGCCGTGTTCTTCGAAGAGCGTCTGGTGTCCGTAGAGCTGCCGACCACCATCGTGCGTCAGGTTGACTACACTGAAGGTTCCGCTCGCGGTGACACTTCCGGCAAGGTGATGAAGCCTGCCAAACTGAAGAACGGTACCGAACTGTCGGTGGCTGACTTCATCGAAATCGGCGACATGATCGAGATCGATACTCGCGAAGGCGGTTCCTACAAAGGCCGTGCCAAATAAGCACTGCTTTTCGCGGAAAGAAAAAGCCCGACCATTGCGTCGGGCTTTTTTGTGCCTGATGAATTACTTCTTCAGGTGCTGTTTCAGTTCTTCCGAAGCCTGCAGCATCGCCGAACGCACTGCCGGTACCTGGCTGACCACGTTGAGCAATCCGTAGTCGTGGATCATGCCGTTGTAGCGCACTGAGGTCACCGGCACGCCGGCTTCGTCGAGTTTACGGGCGTAGGCTTCGCCTTCGTCACGCAGCACGTCGGCCCCGGCGGTCTGGACCAGTGCAGGCGGCAGATCTTTCAATTGCGCGGTCGTGGCCCGCAGCGGCGAGGCGTAGATCTCGTTGCGCTGGTTGGCGTCGGTGGTGTAGTCGTCCCAGAACCACTTCATCATGTTGCGGGTGAGGAAGTGCCCCTCGGCATACTGGTTATACGAACCGGTGTCGAAATTGGCATCGGTCACTGGCCACAGCAGCACCTGGAATTTGATCGCCGGGGTGCCTTTGTCTTTGGCCATCAAGGCGACGACTGCGGCCATGTTGCCACCGACGCTGTTGCCCGCCACCGCCAGACGCTTGCCGTCGACGTTGATCTCTTTGCCGTGTTCGGCCACCCATTTGGTCGCGGCGTAAGCCTGGTTGATCGCTACCGGGTAATGCGCTTCCGGCGAAGGGGTGTAATTGACGAACACCGCCGCCGCCCCCGAACCGGCCACCAGATCCCGCACCAGACGTTCGTGGGTCGGGAAGTCCCCCAACACCCAGCCGCCGCCGTGGAAGAACATGAACACCGGAAGCTCGCCCTTGACCCCGGCCGGCCGGACGATGGTCAGGCTCAACGGTTGGCCATCGACCTGAATAGTCTTCTCGCTGACGTCCGCTTTGGGCAGCGTCAGTTTGACCCCGGACTGCGCGCCTGTCAGCACGGCGCGGGCATCCTTGGGTGTCAGCTGTTCCATCGGTTTGCCAGTGCCGGCATTCAGTACATCGAGGAACGCCTGGGTGTTGTGTTCAACCTCCCCGGCAAATGCGCTCTGGATGGACAGGGCGAGAAGGGTACCGGTCAAGACTTTGCTGAAAGTGTTCATGTTCATTTCCTGTACGGGCCTGAGTGTCAGTGATTACACGGTGACATGCAGACGCACATCGACGTTGCCGCGAGTGGCGTTGGAGTACGGGCAGACCTGGTGGGCAGCGTCGACCAGGCTTTGTGCGTCAGCCTGTTCCAGGCCCGGCAGATTAATGTGCAGATCGATGTCCAGACCGAAACCGCCAGGAATCTGGCCGATACCGACGTGGGCGGTGATCGAGGCGTCGTCGGGGATTTTGCGTTTGGTCTGACTGGCAACGAATTTCAGCGCGCCGATGAAGCAGGCCGAGTAGCCGGCAGCGAACAGTTGCTCAGGGTTGGTGGCCGCGCCGCCGGCACCGCCGAGTTCTTTCGGGGTGGCGAGTTTGACGTCAAGGACGTTGTCGCTGGAGATCGCACGACCATCACGGCCGCCAGTGGAGGTTGCGATTGCGGTGTAGAGCGTTTGCATGGTGTGAGCCTCTTCAAGTGTGATTGTTGCGCTAATTGTTTGCGCGCTAACTAGGTGCGAAGTAAATGTACTTCGCTAATATTTAGCGCGCAAGATAAATTTTTGAAGAAAGCGTGGATCGGCACTTGGATTGGGCAGTGTCGTGATCTCAAGCGTTTGATATGGAAGGTTTTTTAACGTGAAACGAGAGAAAGAATTTTTCGTGGGATAAGCGGGGGGACGGTGCGATTCGCCTGCAGACGCAAGGCTGCGCCCACAGGGAAGGGGAGTCTTAAGCGAGGCTGTCCTGCAAATGTCCACGCAATGCCTGCAATTCAGCTTGCAGGTTTTGCAGGCGCTGCAGCGTGAAGCCACTGGCCCCCAGGATGCATTGAGGCACTGTTCGGGCCTTGTCTTTCAAGGCGCGTCCCTGTGCAGTCAGTTCAACGATCACCACGCGTTCATCCTCACGGCTGCGGGTTCGGCTGAGCAAACCTTCACCTTCCAGCCGCTTGAGTAGCGGGGTCAGCGAGCCCGGATCGGTCAGCAGGCGCGTGCTGATTTCTCCGACGGTCAAACCGTCCTTCTCCCACAGCACCATCATCGCCAGGTATTGCGGATACGTCAGGCCAAGCGCTTGCAACAGCGGCTTGTAGACCTTGGTCATCATCAGCGAAGTGGAATGCAGGGCGAAGCAGGCCTGATTGTCGAGCAGCAGGTCTTCGCAGTGGTCGGTGGCGTCGCGGTCGGTGGTCATGTCAGTGCCTTGAACGGTGATGCAGATGAATCTAGCGCTCGAATCTTTAATGCGCCAGACAATTGTGTCTGGTGGCGGATCGGTCAGTGCCGGCCCAGTTCACGTTGCAGCGCCAGATCCCACGGCGGCAC
The DNA here is from genome assembly GCF_014060985.1 of Pseudomonas sp. MD195_PC81_125. NCBI lineage: Bacteria > Pseudomonadati > Pseudomonadota > Gammaproteobacteria > Pseudomonadales > Pseudomonadaceae > Pseudomonas > Pseudomonas sp. MD195_PC81_125. The sequence goes on along the minus strand of NZ_JABULD010000144.1, from coordinate 4,334 downwards.
GGGGCTGAAACGGGTCTTGAGGTATTCCAGCAGCAGGCGGCTGCGGGAGCTGGCCTGTTGTTCCAGCCGCAGCGCATAGATGCCGGTGCTCTCCGGTTTTGGCAGGCCGTTTTCACAGAACAGCGGCAGCAACTCGCCACGTAACAGGTATTCGCTGGCCAGCCAGGTGGGTAGATGCGCGATCCCGAGTCCCGCAAGCGCTCCGCAAACCAACGCCTCAGCGTTGTTGGCGCTCATGCGCACCCGCGCCGGGCGGTGCAATTGCATCTGCCCGTTTTGCTCGAAACGCCAGGCGAAGGGCGGGGCGAGGCCGTCCCAATCGAGGCCGTCATGCTCGCTCAATTGTGCGGGTTCGCTCGGCACGCCCCGGCGCTTGAGATAGTCGGGGCTGGCGCAGGCGATGCGCACCATGCTCGCCAACGGAGTGGCCACCAGCCGGGTGTCGGCCATCTGCCCGGCACGCAATACCAGGTCGACCTTGCCCAGGTTTGAACCGTCCATGTCGACGAAGCTGTCGATCAGATGCAGTTGCACATCCAGCCCCGGATACAGCACCAGAAAATCGGCAATCACCGGCGCCAGATGTCGGCGCCCGAACGCCGCTGGCGCATCCACCCGAATCAGCCCCTCCGGCGCGCTGCTCAGAGACACCGCTTCAGCCCGCGCCAATTGCAGCTCGGCAACGATTCGCCGCGCCCGTTCGGCAAACGCCAGCCCGGCCGGCGTGGCGCGCACCGCATGAGTGCTGCGGATAAACAGCTGGCTGCCGACGGCGCTCTCCAGACTGTCGATGCGTCGGGCGACGGCGGATGGCGTCAGCGGATGTCGACGCGAAGCCGCAGAAAAGCTCCCGCTCTCCAGCACATCGAGAAACAGCCCCAGTTGTTCGGTCAATTGATTGGGATTCATGAACCAGCTCAGTGCCTATGCGGTTTTGGCACAGCCATTGTGCGTTGCTGTGCGTTTCCCCGCCAGTCACGACTGCGTAGGATGGATCGCCTGACGGATGAGGACATCGCTGTGATCGAGTTTTTGCTGTACCTGCTGTTTGGCGCCGCCTTGGGGACATTGGGCGGAATATTCGGTATTGGTGGCGGGCTGATCGCCATTCCGCTGCTGGGCGTGTGGTTCGGCCTCGATCAACAGATCGCCCAAGGCACGGCGCTGGTGATGGTCGTGCCGAACGTGATGCTGGCGCTGTGGCGTTATCACCAGCGTAACCGCATCGAACTGCGCCACGCGCTGCCGCTGGCGATCATGGGTTTTTGCTTTGCGTGGATCGGTTCGATCTGGGCGGTGGGCATTGATGCGCAAACCATGCGTATCGGTTTTGTCGCTTTCCTCGTGGTGCTCTCGGCGTACAACCTGCTGAAGATGTTCGGCAAAAAGCCGGCAGTGAGCTCAGAGATGCGTTACTCATGGCCATGGCTGGGTGTGCTTGGCGCGGCGTCCGGAACCATGGGCGGTCTGTTCGGTGTCGGCGGGGCCGTGGTGGCGACGCCGGTCCTCACCAGTCTGTTCGGTACTAGCCAGGTGGTCGCTCAAGGCCTGTCGCTGGCACTGGCGCTGCCCAGCACCGGCGTGACCCTGGTGACCTATGCGGTGCATCACGAGGTCGACTGGATGATCGGCCTGCCCCTGGCCATCGGCGGTCTGGCGAGCATCAGTTGGGGCGTGAAAGTCGCCCACGCCATGCCGGAAAAACTGCTGCGCGGGCTGTTCTGCGGTTTCCTGGTGCTGTGTGCGGTAATGCTCGCGTTTAAAGTTTGAAGCCTTCGACGATGTGCTCGGCCAGGCATTCGGTGATCGGCGACGGGTTGTTCAGGTTGCGGATCAGCATGATGCTGGCCTCGGGCAGCAGCGGCAGGTCTTCGTTGGCACCGAGAATGCGCATGTCCGGAGTGATCAGGCTTTCCAGTTGCGCGGTGATCGCCAGACCCGCGCTCACCACCGCCATCAGTGCCGACAGGCTGGTGCTGTTGTAGGCGATGCGGTAATCGCGGCCCATCGCGTCGAGCGCATTGCAGGCCCACAAGCGGCAGAAACAATCACTGTTGAACATCGCCAGCGGCAGCGGCGTCTGCTCGTGCGCGCTGAAGTTTTGCGCCTCGGCCCAGACAAAACGCTCCTTGCGCAGCAACTGGCCGATCTCGTTGCCCGGCTCGCGGGTGACGATCGACAAGTCCAGATCGGTGCGCTGCAACAGCTGTTTGCTGGACTCACAATGCACTTCGATCTGGATCAACGGGTAGAACTGCGCGAACCGCGACAGGATCCCCGGCAGAAACCGCATCACGTAATCGTCCGGCGTACCGATGCGCACGGTGCCGACCATGTGTGGCTCGCGCAGGGTGTTGAACACTTCGCTGTGTAATTTCAGGATGCGCCGCGCATAACCCAGCAACACCTGGCCTTCGGCGGTCAGGCGTACCTGGCGGCCGTCGCGCTCGAACAGCTGACGCTGCAACACGTCTTCTTCCAGACGTTTCATCTGCATGCTCACCGCCGATTGCGTGCGGTTGACCATTTCGCCGGCGCGGGTAAAACCGCCCTGATCGGCAATCGCGACGAAGGTGCGCAGAACATCGGTATCGATACTGGGGTAGGCCGACAATTGATGAATCTCCGTGATGAATGTCATCAGAAACATTCGTTGGATTGATCTTAGCGCCAGCGCGAGACTTGAGCCATCCACAAGGAGGGCAACACGATGAAAGGTCAAAGAGAGTATGTAGACGACACGAAATTTTCCGGCCACGGCCATATCGTTTCCGATCTGTTGCACAGGTTCAGCCGCTGGTACGAACTGCACCGTGAGCGCGAGTTGCTCGCCAGTCTGAGCGATGAAGCGCTGAAGGACATCGGGGTCAGTCGGGCCGACGTCGAACACGAGGCGATTCGGCCGTTCTGGGACGATCCGATGCATAAATGATCGGCGCCTTACTACACAAACCACTTTCAGGTGAGGTAGGTTGCGAGCAGACAAGGAGATGCTCATGCCCGCGACTCTGGCCTTTTCTCTCAAACAGGCGCGACGTCTGGCGCTGGCCGCCCAAGGATTCAACGGGCGCCAGCCGCCAACCGTCAAGGCGCCGCAACTTAACCGGCTGATCGAACGGCTGGGCCTGCTGCAGATCGACTCCGTCAACGCCGTGGTGCGCTCGCACTACCTGCCGCTGTTTTCCCGTTTGGGTTCCTATTCCGCTGATTTGCTCAATCAGGCCGCCTGGAGTTCGGGACGACGTCGCACGTTGTTCGAGTACTGGGGCCATGAAGCGTCGTTGCTGCCATTGGCCATGTATCCGTTGATGGGGTGGCGCATGCAGCGGGCAAGGAATGGCAGGGACATTTATCAGCAACTGGCAAAGTTTGGTCTGGAGCAGCAGAGCGTTGTGCGCCGGGTCTTGAGTGCGGTCGAGGAGCGTGGTGCATTGGGTGCCGGCAGTCTGTCGACCCGCGAGGACAAGGCCGGGCAGTGGTGGGACTGGAGCGCGGAAAAGCATGCGCTGGAGTGGCTGTTTGCCGCGGGTGAAGTGACCGTGGCCGGTCGTCGCGGTTTTGAGCGTTTGTATGATTTGCCGGAGCGGGTCATTCCCTCCTCGATTCTGCAACAAGCGTTACCTGACGAGGCGCAAGCGCAGCGTGGTTTGTTGCTGCACGCGGCGCAGGCGCTCGGCGTCGGCACGGAAAAGGATCTGCGGGATTATTTTCGCTTGAATCCGTCTGATGCGCGACCGCGTCTGGCGGAACTGGTCGAGGACGGGCAGTTGCAGACCTGTGAAGTCACCGGTTGGCGACAGATCGCCTACTGCCTGCCGGAACCGAAGGTGCCGCGCAAAGTGGTTGCCAGTGCACTGTTGTCGCCGTTCGATTCGCTGATCTGGGAACGCAGTCGCACCGAGCGGCTGTTTGATTTCCGCTATCGGTTGGAGATCTACACGCCGCAGGACAAGCGCGTTTACGGCTATTACGTGCTGCCTTTCCTGCACAACGAACGGATTGCCGCGCGGGTCGACCTGCGGGCCGAACGAGCGTCGGGGCGCTTGGCGGTGCACGCGGTGCACGAGGAAGTGCCGGGGCTGGATGAAGAGGGGATGCTGGCGCTGGCGTTGAATCTGCGGCAGATGGCCGATTGGCTTAGGCTTGCGCGGGTGCAGCTTAATTGTCAGCGCGAGAGTGCGGCGCGGTTGCGGGTGGCGTTGGCGCAAATTGAGGGTGCCTGAACCCACCTCATCGCCAGCAGGCTGGCTCCCACAGAGATCTCTGGGTGATCTTGACCCATGTAGGAGCTGCCGAAGGTGCGATCTTTGTTTTTTTTCAATCAAGATCAAAAG
>NZ_JABULD010000396.1:0-4401 GCF_014060985.1 Pseudomonas sp. MD195_PC81_125 | reverse complement strand
ATATCACCATCCCCCATCGACATCTTTTTCATTGCTTACATCGAACGTTTCGCCACCGTCATAGGACGACGCAATGATGATCCGCGAATCCAGCAGAGAGTCGGTCGGCACGGCGTTTTCTGCGTCCCAGCCAGATTGCTTCTGCGCAAACTGCATGGACACCAGTACTTCATCCGGATCAACCGGAGTCGGACCAAGTTTCTGCAAAAAGATGCCGCGATGATTAAAGTAAGACACGTTTTAATTCCTTTTAAAATATTGAATAACAGAAAGACAACAAGACGAATAATAACGACATTGCAAGTTGTACTTCCAGTTGAAAGATGTGTCTTCGGTTTGCGATAAATATATATATATCAATCCATGAACCACGGACTGGTGTTGGTGCGCCGAATCGCCGAACGGCACTGGCTGTTTCCTCGATCCAGCGATACTGTATGCACATACAGCAATCAGGACACTTGCGATGCACACGCCCTTGCCTCCTCGTGGTCGCGGCACTGCGACCAACCCGCACAACCGCTTCGCGCCGAACCGTTCGGTGGCCGAGGACGACGGCTGGTATCAGGAAGTGCCCGAAACGCAGAACACCGAAGTGATGATCGAAACGGCAAAAACCATCATCACCCGCAACACTTCGCCGGACCTGCCCTTTGATCGCTCGATCAATCCCTATCGCGGCTGCGAGCACGGTTGCATCTACTGCTATGCGCGACCGAGCCACGCCTATTGGGACATGTCGCCGGGACTGGATTTCGAAACCCGGCTGATCGCCAAGACCAACGCCGCCCAGGTGCTGGAAGAACAGCTTGGGAAAAAAGGTTATCAATGCGCGCCGATCAACCTCGGCTCCAATACTGACCCGTACCAACCCATCGAACGTGAACACCGGATCACCCGCCAGACCCTCGAGGTGCTGCTGCGCTACCGGCACCCGGTGACCATCGTCACCAAGGGCTCGCTGATCCTGCGTGACCTCGATCTGCTCACGGAACTGGCGCAACAACGGCTGGTGGCGGTGATGATCAGCCTGACGACGCTGGACGATGAACTCAAACGCATCCTCGAACCCCGTGCCGCGGCACCCAAGGCCCGGTTGCGGGCGATCCGGGTGATGCGCGAAGCGGGCATTCCGGTGGGGGTGTTGTGTTCGCCGATGATTCCGATGATCAATGACAGCGAAATCGAAAGCCTGCTGACCGAGGCACATGCGGCGGGTGCGCAAAGTGCCGCCTACATGATGCTGCGCCTGCCGCTGGAGGTGGCGCCGCTGTTCGAGGAGTGGCTGCACGCGCACTATCCGCAGCGCGCGGCCCATGTCCTGAGCCTGATCCGCCAGAGCCGTGGCGGCGAGCTTTACGACAGCCGTTTCGGTGCACGGATGCGCGGCGAAGGGCCGTTCGCCGACTTGCTCGCGCAACGCTTTGCCAAAACGATCAAGCGGCTCGACCTCAATCATCGCGAGGGCTATGACCTCGACTGCAGCGCCTTCTGTCCACCGGGTCGCCAGATGTCGTTGATTTAGCGACAATTGGCCCTGTGGTTGAAGGGCTGGACACCTTCCGTCGTACCCCTCAGTCACGTTTTTTGTGACCTGGAACACACGTTCTAGAGCGCTTGATTCAGTTTCAGTTAAGTTTCGGCGGCTACCTTGTTCATCGAGTGACTGACGGGTCGGGATGGCCCGGATGTTTTAAACAGCCACTGGCTTCATACCGGAATACACGGGAATGACTCCCCGAATCCGCCAAAGAGGATGAATCATGAGTGACAAGGATAAACAGCCGTTGGCTGCGTCGGCGCAAGCCGTCCCTGGGGCGCAATCCGCCGATGCAGCGCTGCGAACGATCGTTGACGGCTTTTTGCATTTTCATCATGAGGTCTTCCCGCAACAGGAAGAACTCTTCAAGAAACTCGCCACGGCGCAATCGCCACGGGCGATGTTCATCACCTGTGCCGACTCGCGCATCGTGCCCGAGTTGATCACCCAGAGTTCGCCGGGCGATCTGTTCGTGACCCGTAACGTGGGCAACGTCGTACCGCCCTATGGCCAGATGAACGGCGGCGTTTCCACCGCCATCGAATACGCGGTACTGGCGCTGGGCGTGCAACACATCATCATTTGCGGCCACTCCGATTGCGGCGCCATGCGCGCAGTGCTCAATCCGGACAGCCTCGAAAAAATGCCGACAGTCAAAGCCTGGTTGCGTCATGCGGAAGTGGCGAAGACCATGGTGCATGACAACTGCAACTGCACCGACGAAAAAGAAAGCATGCCGATCCTCACCGAGGAGAACGTCATCGCCCAACTGCAGCACTTGCGTACCCATCCTTCGGTAGCCTCACGCATGGCGAACGGTCATCTGTTCATCCATGGCTGGGTCTACAACATCGAAACCAGCGAAATCAAAGCTTACGACGCGGATCAGGGACGCTTCCTGCCGCTCGACGGCAGCCATCCGATTCCGGTGGCGACGCCCAAAGCGCGCTTCTAAATCCTCCTAAAAATCTGTGTGGTTTGACGCCGGCCGCTGTTTCAGCGGTACGGCGAAGCCACGCCTGAAGAAAACTTCGGGAGAGTCACCATGCGTGCTGCTCAATTGAAAGCGGTTCTGCCACGGGAGTTGCTGGCTTCTGTGGTTGTGTTTCTGGTCGCCCTGCCGCTGTGCATGGGTATTGCGATTGCTTCCGGGTTACCACCGGCCAAAGGCCTGATCACCGGGATTATTGGTGGTCTGGTGGTCGGTTGGCTGGCGGGCTCGCCGTTGCAGGTCAGCGGGCCGGCGGCGGGGCTGGCGGTGTTGGTGTTCGAGCTGGTGCGCCAGCACGGGATCGAGATGCTCGGGCCGATTCTGCTGCTCGCCGGTTTCCTGCAGCTGGTGGCCGGGCGTTTGAAGCTTGGGTGCTGGTTTCGGGTGACGGCGCCCGCGGTGGTGTACGGCATGCTTGCGGGGATCGGTGTGCTGATCGTTCTGTCGCAGGTGCATGTGATGCTGGATGCCAAGCCGCAGCCCTCGGGTCTGGATAACCTCACAGCGTTCCCCGGCGCGGTGGCGCAAGCCTTGCCGTCATTTGGCTGGCAGGCCGGATTGCTCGGGCTGGCGACCATTGCGGTGATGTGGCTCTGGGAAAAATTCCGTCCGTATTCGCTGCGCTTCATTCCCGGTGCGTTGCTCGGCGTTGGCCTGGCCACGGGCGCCAGCCTGCTGCTGGCGTTGCAGGTGAAACGGGTCGAGGTGCCGGCCAATCTGGCCGAAGCCATCGACTGGCTGAAACCGGCGGATTTGCTCAGCCTTACTGATCCAACCCTGCTGATTGCGGCTTTTGCCGTGGCGTTCATCGCCAGCGCCGAAACCCTGCTGTCTGCAGCAGCAGTAGATCGCATGCACAGCGGTGTGCGCTCGGACTTCGACCGTGAACTCTCAGCGCAAGGCGTCGGCAACATGCTTTGCGGACTGGTCGGCGCGCTGCCGATGACCGGGGTGATCGTGCGCAGTTCGGCCAACGTCCAGGCTGGCGCGACCACCCGCTATTCGACGATCTTCCATGGTTTGTGGCTGCTGGCGTTCGTGCTGTTGTTGTCGAGCGTGCTGCAAAGCATTCCGGTGGCGAGTCTGGCAGGCGTGCTGGTGTACACCGGTTTCAAACTGGTGGATCTCAAGGCCTTTCGCGGGCTGGGCCGTTACGGGCGGATGCCGATGTTCACCTACGCCGCCACGGCGCTGGCGATCATCTTCACCGACCTGCTGACCGGTGTGTTGATCGGTTTCGGTCTGACGATGTTGAAACTGGCGTTCAAGGCTTCGCGCCTGAAGATCAGCCTGATCGACCTGCCGCAGGACGGTGAGATGGAATTGCGTCTGGTGGGCGCGGCGACCTTTCTCAAGGTACCGGCACTGACTCAGGTGCTGGGCAGCATTCCAGCGGGCACAACGGTGCATGTGCCGCTCAATCACCTGAGCTACATCGACCATTCGTGTCTGGAGTTGCTGGAGGAATGGGGCCGGGCGAATGCGGCGAAGGGGTCGAAGCTGTTGATCGAGTCGCGCGGGTTGAAGCGGCGGTTGGAGGGACGGGTTCGCACAACAACAGGCATCGGCGCTGCCGGTTAAATCTGCGGGGTGAACTCAACCGCTGTAGGAGCTGCCGCAGGCTGCGATCTTTTGCTYTTTGATTGTAAAAAAACAAACATCAAAAAGATCGCACCTGCGGCAGCTCCTACAGGGAGAGCAGTGAATCAGAGAAATCCCAGACAAAAAAAAAGCCCGATCTCGCTAAAGCGTTCAATCGGGCTACAGCACTCAGGAGCAAAAAGTGACAAAGGGAAGGTTCGATGCGCGTAGAGCCTTGAAGGGGTTTGCGCCAGGTCACTTAAACAAGCGGCGATTATCTGGCGATTAA
>NZ_JABULD010000567.1:0-1549 GCF_014060985.1 Pseudomonas sp. MD195_PC81_125 | reverse complement strand
GTCCGAATGCCAGACCTGAGCCGTCTTCACCGCAGACGCTTTGTCACTGTCCAAGGTGATGGCCTTGCAATCGGTGCCCGCCTGCAAATCTTTATCCGACGGGACATCAGCGGTATCAAGGCTGGTGAACTGGAAACGCTCGAGCAACTGCCCCTTGTCATTGAGCAGCAGTGACTTAAGCGGCAGAGCGGTCTGTTTGTCCAGATGAAGCTCGAAACCATAGCGATGCTGGTCTCGCGGCGTCAGCGATACGATAACCGCATCCCGCCCGGCCACGCGCGACTTGCCGATGACAGCAAGGTCATACCAGTTTTTCAGCTTTTGGGGATCAAACGCACGAGCGGTCGAGTTGGAAGAGTCTCCCAACCCCGCAATCAGAGTGCCACTGACACATTGAGTATGCCCATCAATGCGCACCACTTCCTGTGCCGAACCGTCCAGCTGAACCAGGCGCTCACGAACCTGACCGTTCTGGACACGATGCCAGATGTTATGGGTAGAAAAACTACCGTTACGCTCGTAAACGAAGGTGCCTTGAAAGCTTTGCTGCTGTTCGGCTTGGCCCAGACGGTTCAACCAGTCCTGGGCCTCATCAGCGTGGGCTGGAACAACGAACCAGCCACTGAGCAGAAGCGAAAGTAAAGGTATGGCGCGCATGATCCTCCTTAACGGTTTTCCATGCTTGCTGCACGCGCATAAGGCAAGGCGCTTTCAGTACCTTTCAGTGCAGCCTGCTGGGCATGCTGGCGCAGATAACCTGGCAGACGCTGATCATGCCAGCCTGGCTGACCTTGCAGAACGCCATTGGCCATCGGACCGGTGGTTTCCGAGCTTTCCTTATAGCCTGCCAGCACTGCCGGGCCTTTGGCTTGCGGTGCTACCAGCGAAGGTTGATTGGACTGCTGAGCCAACTCGACACCCGCGATTTCGTCCTGGTTGTACAGACGAACACCGGCCAGTACGGCAACGGTCACCGAAGCGGCAACGGCCAGACGACCGAGGTTACGCCATGGACCACGAGATACTTTGGCTGGAGCCGTTTCGTCTTCCAGCGCAGCAGAGACTGCCGCAGCGATGTCCAGACGCGGAAGCAGCAGGTCCTTGTGCATGGCTGCCCGGGCGATCTGGTAACGAGCCCAGGTCTCACGGGTTTCAACATCGTCCAGTGCATTGATCACTCGACGCAATTCCAATTCGTCCGCTTCGTTATCCATCACTGCGGACAGCGATTCCTGCAGGGCTTCACGACTCATGGCGTTCCTCTCTTGGCTGTCGCCGCTGTCTCAGTTTTCCTGCAACAACGGCTGCAGGGCTTTATCGATGGCCTCCCGAGCGCGGAAAATCCGGGAGCGCACGGTACCCACCGGACACTGCATGACACTCGCAATGTCCTCGTAACTCAGACCATCGAATTCACGTAAAGTTAACGCCGTACGCAAATCCTCTGGCAGTTGCTGAATGGTTCGATGGACGGTGCCTTCGATCTCATCCCGCAGCAACGCGCGTTCCGGTGATTCGAGATCCTTGAGGCCATGATCGCCATCGTAGA
>NZ_JABULD010000284.1:0-3859 GCF_014060985.1 Pseudomonas sp. MD195_PC81_125 | reverse complement strand
ATTCACATTCAGGAACTGACCTGTGTGGCGCGTGACACCAAGCTTGGCCCAGAGGAAATCACTGCGGACATCCCGAACGTGGGTGAGGCTGCACTGAACAAGCTGGACGAAGCCGGTATCGTTTACGTAGGTGCTGAAGTAGGCGCAGGCGACATCCTGGTGGGTAAGGTCACTCCGAAAGGCGAGACCCAACTGACTCCGGAAGAAAAACTGCTGCGTGCGATCTTCGGTGAAAAAGCCAGCGACGTTAAAGACACCTCCCTGCGTGTACCTACCGGTACCAAAGGTACTGTCATCGACGTACAGGTCTTCACTCGCGACGGCGTTGAGCGTGATGCTCGTGCTCTGTCGATCGAGAAGTCCCAGCTGGACGAGATCCGCAAGGATCTGAACGAAGAGTTCCGTATCGTAGAAGGCGCGACCTTCGAACGTCTGCGCTCCGCTCTGGTAGGCCACAAGGCTGAAGGCGGCGCCGGCCTGAAGAAAGGTCAGGACATCACCGACGAAGTACTCGACGGTCTTGAGCATGGTCAGTGGTTCAAACTGCGCATGGCTGAAGATGCTCTGAACGAGCAGCTCGAGAAGGCTCAGGCCTACATCGTTGATCGTCGCCGTCTGCTGGACGACAAGTTCGAAGACAAGAAGCGCAAACTGCAGCAGGGCGATGACCTGGCTCCGGGCGTGCTGAAAATCGTCAAGGTTTACCTGGCAATCCGTCGTCGCATCCAGCCGGGCGACAAGATGGCCGGTCGTCACGGTAACAAGGGTGTGGTCTCCGTGATCATGCCGGTTGAAGACATGCCGCACGATGCCAATGGCACCCCGGTCGACGTCGTCCTCAACCCGTTGGGCGTACCTTCGCGTATGAACGTTGGTCAGATCCTTGAAACCCACCTGGGCCTCGCGGCCAAAGGTCTGGGCGAGAAGATCAACCGGATGGTCGAAGAGCAGCGTAAAGTCGCCGAGCTGCGCACCTTCCTGGACGAGATCTACAACCAGATCGGTGGTCGTAACGAAGATCTGGACAGCTTCTCCGATCAGGAAATCCTGGATCTGGCGAAGAACCTGCGTGGCGGTGTTCCAATGGCCACTCCAGTGTTCGACGGTGCCAAGGAAAGCGAAATCAAGGCCATGCTGAAAACTGGCAGACCTGCCGGAAAGCGGCCAGATGCAGCTGACTGACGGCCGTACCGGCAACAAGTTCGAGCGTCCAGTTACCGTTGGCTACATGTACATGCTGAAGCTGAACCACTTGGTAGACGACAAGATGCACGCGCGTTCTACCGGTTCGTACAGCCTGGTTACCCAGCAGCCGCTGGGTGGTAAGGCGCAGTTCGGTGGTCAGCGTTTCGGGGAGATGGAGGTCTGGGCACTGGAAGCATACGGTGCTGCATACACTCTGCAAGAAATGCTCACAGTGAAGTCGGACGATGTGAACGGCCGTACCAAGATGTACAAAAACATCGTGGATGGCGATCACCGTATGGAGCCGGGCATGCCCGAGTCCTTCAACGTGTTGATCAAGGAAATTCGTTCCCTCGGCATCGATATCGATCTGGAAACCGAATAACACGTGACGCGATCGAGAGCGGGGCAGGACTGCCCGCTCTCTGCTCCGCCAGGAGGAAAGGCCTTGAAAGACCTACTGAATTTGCTGAAAAACCAGGGTCAAGTCGAAGAGTTCGACGCCATCCGTATCGGATTGGCCTCGCCTGAGATGATCCGCTCGTGGTCGTTCGGTGAAGTTAAAAAGCCGGAAACCATCAACTACCGTACGTTCAAACCTGAGCGTGACGGTCTGTTCTGCGCCAAGATCTTTGGCCCGGTAAAGGATTACGAGTGCCTGTGCGGTAAGTACAAGCGCTTGAAGCACCGTGGTGTGATCTGCGAGAAGTGCGGCGTTGAAGTCGCACTGGCCAAGGTTCGTCGTGAGCGCATGGCGCACATCGAACTGGCTTCGCCGGTTGCCCACATCTGGTTCCTCAAATCGCTGCCGTCCCGTATCGGCCTGCTGATGGACATGACCCTGCGTGATATCGAACGCGTTCTCTACTTCGAGAGCTACGTCGTTATCGATCCGGGCATGACTACCCTTGAAAAAGGTCAGCTGCTGAACGACGAGCAGTACTTCGAAGCGCTGGAAGAGTTCGGTGATGACTTCGACGCCCGCATGGGTGCTGAAGCTGTCCGTGAACTGCTGCACGCTATCGACCTGGAACACGAGATTGGCCGTCTGCGCGAAGAAATTCCGCAAACCAACTCGGAAACCAAGATCAAGAAGCTGTCCAAGCGTCTGAAGTTGATGGAAGCCTTCCAGGGTTCCGGCAACCTGCCAGAGTGGATGGTGCTGACCGTTCTGCCGGTTCTGCCGCCAGATCTGCGTCCACTGGTCCCGCTGGATGGCGGTCGTTTCGCGACTTCCGACCTCAACGATCTGTATCGTCGAGTGATCAACCGTAACAACCGTTTGAAGCGCCTGCTGGATCTGTCCGCTCCGGACATCATCGTGCGCAACGAAAAGCGTATGTTGCAGGAAGCTGTCGATGCACTGCTCGACAACGGTCGTCGTGGCCGCGCTATCACCGGTTCGAACAAGCGTCCTCTGAAATCCCTGGCTGACATGATCAAGGGTAAGCAAGGTCGTTTCCGTCAGAACTTGCTCGGCAAGCGTGTTGACTACTCCGGTCGTTCGGTAATTACCGTAGGCCCGACCCTGCGTCTGCACCAGTGCGGTCTGCCGAAGAAGATGGCTCTCGAGCTGTTCAAACCGTTCATTTTCGGCAAGCTGGAAATGCGTGGTCTGGCGACCACCATCAAAGCGGCCAAGAAGATGGTCGAGCGCGAGCTGCCAGAGGTTTGGGACGTTCTCGCTGAAGTGATTCGCGAACACCCGGTTCTTCTCAACCGTGCACCGACCCTTCACCGTCTGGGTATCCAGGCGTTTGAACCGGTACTGATCGAAGGTAAGGCTATCCAGCTGCACCCGCTGGTCTGCGCCGCGTACAACGCCGACTTCGACGGCGACCAAATGGCCGTGCACGTACCGCTGACGCTGGAAGCCCAGCTCGAAGCGCGTGCGTTGATGATGTCGACCAACAACATTCTGTCGCCAGCCAACGGTGAGCCAATCATCGTTCCGTCGCAGGACGTTGTATTGGGTCTGTACTACATGACTCGTGAAGCGATCAACGCCAAGGGCGAAGGTCGTGTGTTCGCGGATCTGCAGGAAGTTGACCGTGTGTTCCGTGCCGGCGAGGCCGCACTGCACGCCAAGGTTAAAGTGCGTATCAACGAAACCGTCAACGACCGTGACGGCAACAGCGTGAGCAACACTCGTATCGTCGACACCACTGTCGGCCGTGCGCTGCTGTTCCAGGTGGTGCCGAAAGGTCTGTCGTTCGATGTCGTCAACCTGCCAATGAAGAAAAAGGCGATCTCCAAGCTGATCAACCAGTGCTACCGCGTGGTTGGTCTGAAAGAGACCGTGATCTTTGCTGACCAGTTGATGTACACCGGTTTCGCTTACTCGACCATCTCCGGCGTTTCCATCGGTGTTAACGACTTCGTTATCCCGGACGAAAAAGCCCGCATCATCGGTGCAGCCACCGACGAAGTGAAAGAGATCGAGAGCCAGTACGCCTCCGGCCTGGTAACCCAGGGCGAGAAGTACAACAAAGTGATCGACCTTTGGTCGAAGGCAAACGACGAAGTTTCCAAGGCGATGATGGCCAACCTCTCGAAAGAGAAAGTCATCGACCGTCACGGCGACGAAGTTGACCAAGAGTCCTTCAACTCGATGTACATGATGGCCGACTCGGGTGCGCGGGGTTCCGCAGCACAGATTCGTCAGCTGGCCGGT
>NZ_JABULD010000573.1:0-1427 GCF_014060985.1 Pseudomonas sp. MD195_PC81_125 | reverse complement strand
GCGGCAGGCTGCGATCTTTTCAGGCGCACTCAGCGCTTGCGCAGAATCACGCTGCCGATCGAGTAACCGGCGCCGAACGAGCTCAGCACGGCCAGCGAACCGCTGGCCAGATCGTCCTGATACTTGTGGAAGGCAATCACCGAGCCGGCAGAGCTGGTGTTGGCGTAGGTGTCGAGAATCACCGGGGCTTCTTCTTCAGTGGCTTCACGGCCCAGCAGCTTGCGCACGATCAGGTGGTTCATGCTCAGGTTGGCCTGGTGCAGCCAGAAGCGCTTGACGTCGCCGACGTTGAGTTTGTTCTCTTCCAGATGCTCACCGATCAGCTCGGCGACCATCGGGCAGACGTCCTTGAACACCTTGCGGCCTTCCTGCACGAACAGTTTGTCGCGGGCCCCGATGCCCTCCTCCGCCGCACGGTTGAGGAAGCCGAAGTTGTTGCGAATGTTGTTGGAGAACTTGGTCAGCAGTTTGGTGCTGACCACATCGAACTGGTACTTGGAGGTCGCCAGGTCGGCGCGCTCAATGATGACTGCCGTCGCCGCGTCGCCGAAGATGAAGTGGCTGTCACGGTCGCGGAAGTTCAGGTGACCGGTGCAGACTTCAGGGTTGACCATCAGGATCGCCCGGGCCTGACCCAGTTGCACGCTGTTGGCCGCCGCCTGAATGCCGAAGGTCGCCGAGGAGCAGGCGACGTTCATGTCGAAACCGAAGCCCTGAATGCCCAGTGCTTCCTGGACTTCGATGGCGATGGCCGGGTAGGCGCGCTGCAGATTGGAGCAGGCGACGATCACGCCGTCGATGTCGGCGGCGGTCTTGCCGGCACGTTGCAGCGCCTGTTCAGCGGCGCCGATGGCCATCTGGCACAGGACCGACCATTCGTCGTTGGAACGCTCCGGCAGACGCGGGGCCATGCGTTGCGGATCGAGAATACCGTCCTTGTCCATGACAAAGCGACTCTTGATGCCGGAGGCCTTTTCGATGAACGCGGCGCTGGATTCGGTCAGCGCCTGGACTTCACCGCGGGCGATGGCATCGGCGTTGTCGGCGTTGAATTGCGCGACATAGGTATTGAAAGACTGCACCAGCTCTTCGTTGGAAATGCTGTTGGCCGGGGTGTACAGGCCGGTGCCGCTGATGACGACGTTATGCATGGTCGTTTCTCTAATCTGTTCAGGCAGAAAGCGCTGGCACCGACGTACCAACACACAAAGGGTCTGTTCCCGTCCGCAGGACGCTGACCTGGCATCGCTTTATTCCGCCACGTGACCCGGCCGAAGGCTCTGGGTCACGAAACCGGCGTTTATGGTCGCGAAGTTTGCCATAAACCTTGGCTTTTGGCGCCTTTCTCATGCCAAACCCAATCACTGTAGGAGCTGCCGAAGGCTGCGATCTTTTGATCTTGTTCCTGTAAAAAAGCAAAATCAAAA
>NZ_JABULD010000494.1:0-1781 GCF_014060985.1 Pseudomonas sp. MD195_PC81_125 | reverse complement strand
TGACGCGCCGGGTTCTGCCCAGCGCCGGCGGTCAGCACCTGGCCCATGATCACTTCATCGACCTGCGCACCGTCCAGACCGGTCTGTTCCAGCAACTGACGGATCACCGCAGCGCCCAGATCCACCGCGGACACGCTGGCCAGAGACCCTTGGAAACTGCCGATCGCGGTGCGCGTGGCGGCAACAATTACGACGTCTTGCATTTTCGAATTCCTCACTGGGCAGCGAACTGCATTTCCGGTACGTGATCCGGGACGATCAGTTTACCAGCGGTTTTGGCGACGATTTCCTCGACGCTGACGCCAGGTGCGCGTTCCTTGAGGACAAAAGCGCCATTTTCGATTTCCAGGTAGGCGAGGTCGGTCAGCACGCGCTTGATGCAGCCGGCGCCGGTCAGCGGCAGGCTGCATTTGGACAGAAGTTTGGACTCACCGTCCTTGGAGGCGTGGGTCATGATCACGATGATGTTGTCGGCACCGGCCACCAGATCCATCGCGCCGCCCATGCCCTTGACCAGTTTGCCGGGAATCATCCACGAGGCGATGTTGCCTTCGACGTCGACCTCGAACGCGCCGAGCACGGTCAGGTCGACATGGCCGCCGCGGATCATCGCGAAGGATTCGGCGGAGTTGAAGATCGACGCGCCGATGCGCGCGGTGACGGTCTGTTTGCCGGCGTTGATCATATCGGCATCGATGGTGTCTTCAGTCGGAAACGGGCCCATGCCGAGCAGGCCGTTTTCCGATTGCAGCATGACTTCCATGCCGTCGGGAATGTAGTTGGCGACCAGGGTCGGAATGCCGATACCGAGGTTCACGTAGTAGCCGTCCTGCATTTCGCGGGCGACGCGCTGAGCCATTTGTTCGCGGGTAAGTGCCATGTGTTTATTCTCCGTCAGCCTGCATTATTTGCGGATGGTGCGCTGTTCGATGCGCTTTTCGAACGTGCCGCAAATGACCCGGTCGACGTAGATGCCGGGGGTGTGGATCTGCGACGGATCCAGTTCGCCGGGCTCGACGATTTCTTCGACTTCGACCACGGTGATCTTGCCGGCGGTAGCCGCCAGCGGGTTGAAGTTCTGCGCGGTGTGACGGTAGATGACGTTACCGAAATGGTCGGCTTTCCAGCCTTTGACGATGGCGAAGTCGCCAGTGATGGATTCTTCCATCAGGTACTTGCGCCCGTTGAATTCACGCACTTCCTTGCCTTCGGCGACCGGAGTGCCGACGCCGGTGGCGGTGAAGAAAGCCGGGATACCGGCACCGCCCGCGCGCATTTTCTCGGCGAGGGTGCCTTGCGGGGTCAGGATGACTTCGATGTCGCCCTTGAGCAGCTGCTCTTCGAACAGTTTGTTTTTCGCCGACGTAGGAGGCGATCACTTTGCGGATCTGACGGTCGGTCAGCAGCACACCGAGGCCGAAACCGTCGACGCCGCAGTTATTGGAGACCACGGTGAGGTCGCGGGTGCCTTTGCGCTTGATCTCGGCGATCAGGTTTTCCGGGATGCCACACAGGCCGAAGCCGCCGGCAATCACGGTCATGCCGTCTTCAAGACCCGCCATGGCCTCCTCGTAGGAACTCACGCGCTTGTCGAAACCTGCCATATGCACCTCTTTTATTGTTTGTCGGGCGGCTGGCTAGCCGAATGACTGGAGTGTCGCGCTGGAGGATATATTTGTTAAGTTGATTTTTAGGGTTGATTAATAGATAAAACTCAATAATTTCGGCTGTTACCCTGTAGGAGCTGCCGCAGGCTGCGATCTTTTGATTGTTGTTTTTTT
>NZ_JABULD010000615.1:0-1369 GCF_014060985.1 Pseudomonas sp. MD195_PC81_125 | reverse complement strand
GGATGCGTTTCCCTGTTAGGAGCTGCCGAAAGGCTGCGATCTTTTTGCTTTTAAAGCCCCATCTGCTTGCTGATGATTTCGTTCATCACTTCCCGCGTCCCGCCGCCGATCGACAGAATACGGTTATCCCGATACAGCCGCTCCACCAGGCTCTCGCGCATGTAACCCAGGCCACCGAGGATCTGCACCGCTTCGCGGGTGATCCGGTCCGAGGTGTCCGTGGCGACGTTCTTGGCCATGGAAATTTCCTTGATCACGCTCTGCCCCGCCGCCATTTTCGCCGCTTGCCGATAAGTGAACTCGCGCGATACTTCCAGCGCCGTGGCCATTTCGGCCAACCGATGTTTGATCACCTGAAACTTGCCGATCGGCTTGCCGAATGCTTCACGCTCGCGCGCCCATTTCAGCGCTTCTTCGAGGGCGAGCTGCGAGGTCATGTTGGCCATCAACGCCAGCGCCAGCCGTTCGCTCTGGAAATTGCCCATGATGCAGGCAAAACCCATGTTCTCGGCGCCGATCAGATTGCCCACAGGCACCCGGCAATCGTCGAAAAAACAGCTCAGCGGTGTCCGAGGCCCACCAGCCCATTTTTTTCAACTGGCGGCCGACGGAGAAGCCGGGGGTGCCCTTCTCGATCAACAGCAGGCTGACGCCGCCAAAACCCGGCGCTCCGGTGCGCACGGCGACGGTATAGAAGTCGGCGCGTACGCCACTGGTAATGAAGGTCTTGCTGCCGCTGACCCGGTAGACGTCGCCGTCACGCACGGCGCGGGTTTGCAGGTTGGCGACGTCGGAACCCCCGCCGGGTTCGGTAATCGCCAACGCACTGATTTTCTCGCCGCTGAGCACCTGCGGCACGACACGCTCGCGCACCTCGGGCCGGGCCCATTTGACGATCGGTGGCAGGCCGATATCCAGCGAACCGAGACCGGCGACCAGACCACCGGAACCGCAGCGCATCAGTTCTTCGCTGGCGGCAACCTTGGCGAACAGATCACCTTCGTGGCTGCCACCCAGCGCTTCGGGATAACCGATGCCAAGAATCCCCGCCGCCCCGGCCTTCAGGTACAGCTCACGGGGAAAGCCTTCGGCTTCTTCCCACGCGTCAATGTCCGGCAGGATCTCGCGCTCGACGAAACGTCTGACGCTGTCGCGAACCATTTGGTGGCTGGGGTCGAAGTATTCCTGAAAGGCAGGCATCGGCGAACTCCATCGAAGGGTTGGCCGACGTTAACCGAGCGCTTGCTTGGTTTTCAACACAATTGTGTGAATCAGCCAAATCGAGGTGCGCCCATCGCTGGCAAGCCAGCTCCCACAGGTTTCTTTAGTGTGCACAACATTTGTGAACGACCGAAATCACTGTGGGAGC
>NZ_JABULD010000685.1:0-3413 GCF_014060985.1 Pseudomonas sp. MD195_PC81_125 | reverse complement strand
ACAGGGGAATGCATTGCAAAGGTGGGAGCGAGCCTSSCTCGCGAAGGCACCAGTTGATTCAACCTCAAATCACAGACCTGACTTCAACTTGCTGAACGCCCGAATCAAAGCCCGATTGAACGCCTTGCCATTGTCGTTCTTGCTGTACAGCGAAGCCCGCACCGCCGCTGACGGATACGTCCCCGGATCATTGCGGATCGACGCGTCAACCAAAGCATCCGCCGCCGTGATCGCATTGGCGTAGTGGATGATGTCAGTGATCGGCGCGATCACCTCAGGCGTCATCAGATAATCCATCAACGCCAGCCCGGCCTGCGGATGCGGCGCATCCTTGGGAATGACCATGGCGTCAAACCAGATCAACGTACCTTCTTTGGGGATGCGGTAACTGAGCTGGAACGGCTTGTTCGCCGCTTGCGCCTGCCCTGCTGCAATCGCCACGTTGCCGTTCCATGACATCGCCACGCAGGTGTTGCCGTTGGCCAGGTCGCTGATGTTCAGGTCGTTGTCGAAGTAACGGATGTACGGGCGGATCTTCGCCAGTTGCTGCTCGGCGAGTTTCAGGTCATCGAGGTTCTGCCGGTTGATGTCCAGGCCCATGTACTTCATGACCGCCGCGAACACTTCGTTCGGATCGTTGAGCAGACTGACCCCGCAATCGGCAAATTTCGCCACCACGGCCGGGTCAAACAGCATCGCCCAACTGTCGGTCGGCGCCTGCGGCAGACGCTGCTTGATCGCCTGTTCCTGATAGCCCACCCCCGTGGTTCCCCAGGCGTAAATCCCGGCGTAGCGGTTGCCCGGATCGAACACCGCCATGTGCTGGCGAAACTCCTCGCCAACCCCGGCAAAGTGCGGCACTTGCGCCTTGTCCAGCGGCTGGATCGCACCACTCTCGATGGCCCGCGACAGGTGCTGGCCGGCGGTCAGCACCAGGTCATAACCGCTGCGCCCGGTGAGCAGTTTGGTTTCCACGGTTTCCAGCGAATCGAAGTGATCGGCGACCACCTGAATGCCGGTCTGCGCTTCAAAATTCTTCAGCGTATCCGGGGCCAGGTACTCGCCCCAGATGTACAGATTGACCACCGGTCTGGCGGTGTCGGCGGCCTGCACACACAGGGGTGCGAGCACCAGCAATAACGCTTGAGTCAGTTTGTGCAGGCCCATCATCACACCCCCTTGATGTTTGGCGTGCCGGCGTATTGCGGCATGGTGATGCACGCGACGTTGCCGCCGCCGAGAAGGATTTCCCTGGAGTTTTCGATGCCGACAATCTGGTGCTGCGGGAACAGTTCGGCCAGGGTCGCCATGGCCACTTGATCGTTGCGATCACCGAACAGTGGCACCACGATCGAACTGTTGCCGGCGTAGTAGTTGATGTACGACGCGCAGATTCTGGTGCCGGCCTGACGGGTGTGGGTGCTGTCCTGCTGATCGAGGCCTTCGGCTTCCTCGGCGGTCCACTCCAGCACGTCCGGTTGCGGCAGTTTGTGCACGATCAACGCGCGACCTCGACTGTCGCGGGTGCTGCGCAGGATGTCGTAGGCCTCCTGATAGATTTCCCATTGCGGGTCATCGCGGTTGTCAGTCCATTGCAACACCACTTCGCCGGGGCGCACGAAGCACGCGAGGTCATCGACATGGCCATCGGTTTCGTCGAACTTGCAGCCGCGCGGCAGCCAGATCACCTGTTCGGCGCCAAGGTAATCGGTCAGGCGCCGAGTGACCTCGTCCTTGCCCAGATGCTGGTTGCGATTGCGGTTGAGCAGACATTGCTCAGTGGTGAGGATGCTGCCCTGACCGTCACTCTGGATGCCGCCGAGTTCGGCAATCAGCGGTGCGCGGTAACGGTCGAAGCGTTCGATTTCGAGGATCTTGCTGGCGATCTGGTCGTCCTTGTCCCACGGGTAATACAGGCCACCGTCGAGCCCGCCATACGCGTTGAACTCGAAGTCGACGCCACGCACTTCGCCGCTTTCATCATTGACCACAAAACAGGGGCCGCTGTCACGAAACCAGGTGTCGTTGCAGGTCATCTCGACCACGCGCACTTGCGGCGGTAATTGGCGGCGGGCGGTGGCAAATTGCGCGGCGGAGGCGCAGACCGTGACCGGTTCGCTGTAGGAGATGGCGGTGACGATCTGCACCCAGACTTTCTGCGCCGGTTTCGCGCCGTTGCGCCACACGTCGGTGCGCTCCGGCCAGCCTAGCCAGCAGCCGGATTTGGCTTCGAATTCGCCGGGCAGACGGAAGCCGTCGTGTTTGGGGGTGGAGTCGAGCAAACGTGCCATGGTCAAACCTCGTCTTGGGTGGGGAATGACCACAGGCTAAGGTCGCGGCCGGCAGGCTCGCCAACGATGATTATTGCGGAACCGTTGAATTCAACTCATCAATCGCTCAACTGATCGTTGAACCATTCGAGCATCTGCGCCACCGCCGGACGCTCCAGCCGCAGCCGTTCGCAAACCAGCGCGTATTGGCCGAGCGCGGTCATGCTCGCGCTGAACGGCCGCACCAGTCGCCCGCTCAGCAGGTCCTCTTGCGCGGTGAGGTTGTCGCCCATCGCCACGCCCTGCCCCTGCGCCGCCGCTTCCAGCGCCAACCCGGCATGGGCGAAATACAGCTGACGCTGCGGGCGCAGATCGCCGGCGTGGCTGGTGAGCCACGTTGTCCAGGTCTTGCCATCCTGATCGTCGTGCAGCAGGCAATGGCGCACCAGGTCCTTCGGCGACTTCAAAGCGCCCTGGTTGAACAGCCCGGGGCTGCACACCGGGAAGAATTGCAGCGCCGGCAACGGCCGCACGAAGCAGGAACTGCTGTCGACAGGTCCGGTGCCATAGGTGATCGCCAGATCAATGTCCTCGCCGGGCGCGCTGGCGTCGATCGGCTGTTCGTAGAGATGCAGGGTGATGTGCGGATAGCGCGCATAGAAATCGGTGAGGCGGTTCACCAGCCACTTCTGCGCCAGCTCGGCGGTGACCGCCAGACGCACGACCGCCAGCGAGGATGGGTCGCGCAGTTCATCGCAGGCCTCGCCGATCAATTCAAAGGCCTGCTGCAGGCTCTGCATCAGGCGCCCGGCGGCGATGGTCGGGCGGATCTGCCGGCCTTCGCGGATGAACAGCGAGACGCCGAGCTGCTCTTCGAGCTGACGGATCTGGTGGCTGACCGCGCTGTCGGTGACGCACAACTCGGCGGCAGCCCGGCCGAAATGCGCGTGGCGGGCGGCGCATTCGAAGGTTCTGAGGGCGGCCAGTGAGGGGAGTCTTCGCATGGGTTGGGGTGCCTTTTTTGGGGACATGCTGACCGGGCTGGCGGTGGGCGTCCAGTGCGACCGAGTTATCGTTCATCGCTGGCAAGCCAGCTCCCACAGGTTTTGTGTCGAACGGCAAAGTCGCGCACACCAAAAAAAT
>NZ_JABULD010000744.1:0-1093 GCF_014060985.1 Pseudomonas sp. MD195_PC81_125 | reverse complement strand
TGACCGTGCGGCGCAAGGCGTTGCAGGATCAATTGCTCGAAGACGGCTACGATCTCAATGGCGTGCTCGCGACCTTGACGCCTGAGGCCAGTGAACGCGCCGCCGAAGAAGAACTCGAACGGATCAATGCGCGGATTCAGCGCCTGGGCGCGATCAACCTCGCGGCCATCGACGAATACACGCAACAATCCGAGCGTAAACGTTATCTGGATGCGCAGGACGCCGATCTGGTCGAAGCATTGGAGACCCTGGAAAACGTCATTCGCAAGATCGACAAGGAAACCCGTAACCGCTTCAAAGATACCTTTGATCAGATCAATGGCGGTTTACAGGCGCTTTTCCCGAAAGTTTTCGGTGGCGGCAGCGCGTATTTGGAACTGACGGGCGAAGATCTACTCGATACAGGGGTGACGATCATGGCGCGGCCGCCAGGAAAGAAGAACAGCACCATCCATTTGCTCTCCGGCGGGGAAAAAGCCCTGACCGCGCTGGCACTGGTTTTTGCGATCTTCAAATTGAATCCGGCGCCGTTCTGCATGCTCGATGAAGTTGACGCGCCACTGGATGACGCTAACGTTGGACGCTACGCACGATTGGTTAAAGAGATGTCGCAGACCGTGCAGTTCATCTATATCACCCACAACAAGATCGCCATGGAAATGGCCGATCAACTGATGGGCGTGACGATGCACGAGCCGGGTTGTTCGCGACTGGTTGCAGTGGATGTCGAGGAGGCAATGGCGATGGTGGACGCCTGAGTCAGCGTGGTGTCGGAAGGGTATGAATAGTCTGTAGGACTTTTTTACCGACTTCGACTTGCTGGCCAATCGACATATTCGCGCAAGCCAACGTGACAGACGGTGTAAAGTTGTCTTTGGTCGTGCTAGTTTAATGTCAATTTTTCGTATACGTGGGCAAAACGCCTGTCAGAACATAGAGTTGGCGCCACGTTTTAAAGCGGTTTGCACAATGTAAACCCCTTATTTTTCAGCATTTTTTATAGAGGCACGGGATTACATGGAAATCGGTCTGCGCGAGTGGCTGATCGTCATCGGCATCATTGTGATAGCCGGTATTCTTTTTGATGGCTGGC
>NZ_JABULD010000013.1:0-5305 GCF_014060985.1 Pseudomonas sp. MD195_PC81_125 | reverse complement strand
CTGCTCGCGAAGGCGCCAGCACATTCAACAATTACGCTGCCTGACACACCGCATTCGCGAGCAGGCTCGCTCCCACAAGGTGATTTATTGGTGGGTTTCGAGGACCTTGTTCAGCTCGGCCCCGTCGATACTCAGCGTTGCGGTATTGAGCATCCCGTCCAGATACGCCTGGGCAATCTGCTCCTGCCGTTGCGCCCGCAAGGCCTGGGTCAGTTGATCGCGCAATTCATCCAGAGTCGCGGTACGCGCCGGTTGCTGTTCGGTGAGTTTGATCACATGGAAACCGGCTGCGCTCTGCACCGGGTCGGACACCGCGCCGACCTTCAACTTCGCCACCACGCCCCGCACCTCCGGCACCAGTTGCTGCAACGGTTGCAGCCCGCTGTCGCCGCCGCGTTCGGCGGTCAGCCGATCCTGCGAGTACTGAGTCGCCAGCGCGGCAAAATCCCCCGGCGTGCCCTGAGCTTTCTTGCTCAGCTCGGCCGCCTGTTTGCGCACAGCGTCCAGGCTCTGGGCATCCGGCACCGCGAGGAAAATCTGGCTGACCCGATACAACGGCGGCGTCATCCAGTTGGCTTTGCCGGCGTCGTACGCCTGTTGCAACTCGGCCGTACTCGGGTAGTCCGCCGGCACGGTGCTGACCGAGCGCAAATAATCGCGAAAGACGATCTGCTCGCTGGCCGCGCGGGTTTGCCGCACCACGTCCGGACGCTGCGCCCAACCCTGAGCGTCGGCCTGCTCGAGCACGGCTTTCTCCGCCAGACGGGTACGAATCCAGCGCTCCAGTGCTTCACGGTTGCCGCGCAGTTGCTCGGCACTTGCCGGTGGCAATGTCGCCAGCAACGCCTGCAACTCCTGCGGCGTCACCTGCTGATTGCCCAGTCGCGCCACGGCCGGCCCCGCAGCAACCGCCGCCAACGGCGACGATTGCTGGGCGGCAACCGGGTCAGTACCCGGTCGCAGCACCAGCGCCACGGCTACCACCAACACGCGCCACTGCCCCGGCGCCGATCACCATGGCAGGCTTTTTCACAGCGCGACTTCCTCTTGCTCAGCGGTAGCGACTTTGGCTGTCGAGGCTTGCGCGGCCTGGGTGAAATCACGCAGGTAGACGATGAATTCCTGCAGCAAACGGTCCCACAGCTCCAGGCTGCCACGCAGGTGATCGTTGCTCACACCCGCCGCGACCACCACGTCCATTTCCATCACCAGAAATTCGCCCTGTAATGACAACCGGGCAAAACGCCGGGTGGCGTTCCACTGCTCGGCCACACCTTGTGGCAACTCACCTTGCACCCGCAGCGCACAGCTGAAGGTGAAATCGACATAGCTGCCCTGCTCCACCGCCGGGTTGCCGAAACGCACGGCATAACCGATGCCCTGACTGGCGCTGAGCAACTGCACGATGCCGTTCTGTTCGGTCTGGTTGACGCGATAACCGGCCGCTTGCAGGACTTCGGTCAGGGATTGCGGGGATACATGGCTGATCAATTGAGTCATGACTTCTTCCTTGTTTGTTAATCAATGCGCGAGCGCAGCTTGCGGCGCGTCGAATTGAGTCTTGTAGAGCTCGTCACCGAACCCCTGGGCCAGTTCATCAAACTTGACCCGGGCGCTGCCCGCGAAGGGCTGGCGGATCTTCATTACCTCGGCCACATCAATGTTTTCGTAGGCGCTGAGGATCTGCTTGGCGACGCCGTACATCTGCTGATTCTTGACTGAACATTGCTGCACTTGTGTGTCACGTTCAGCCAATTGCGCTTGAAGCTTAGACCGTTCTGCCTCTTTGGCACGGGCCATGACCAGCAACTCGTCGTAGGCCTTCTTGAACTTGCCGACCTGTTCGCTACTGGCGGCGACTTGCGCTTGGGCCTGGTTGTGCAGGTTCTGCTGCTGGCCGGCCAACTGCTCGGCCAGGCCTTTAGCCTTGGCCAGTTCAGCGGTCAATTGCTTGATCTGCGCCTGCGCCGCTTTGGCTTCGTTCTGCGCCGCCAGTTGCGCGGCGCTGGCCTGGGCCTGCTGGCTCTGCAGGGCCTGCAACTGCTGAGTGGTGCTGCGCAACTGGGTGCGCAGACGCTCCTCCATGCCTTCGGCGTGCGCGCCTTGCGCGATGAAAAAACTCAGCCCCAACAGTAAAACTCGTGCGTGCATGACCGTACTCCCGGCGCCTTAGAAGCGCGTATTGATCTCAAGCTGCAAGACGTCGATGTCGAACGGCGCACCGTACACGGCTTCGGTGCTCATCCAGCGGCCGGTGGCGTAGACGTTCTTCGCCAGACCGTAGTTGCCGCCGAGGATATAGCCCTTGGCGTTGGTGCCGCCGAGGTGGAACGACGAGTCGTTGAAGCCATCAGGCAAGGCGTCCGGCTGGATGTACTTGTAGCCGGCGAACAGGTTCCAGTCGCCCTGCTTCTTCAGGTCCAGCGCGTTGCCGAGGGTGAACTGGACCATCCACGCATTGGCGCCACTTTGGATCTCGCCGTTGCTGTTGAGGTTGTTGACGATCTGCCCTTCCGAGCGTTTGCGCATGTCGCCTTCGTCGTAACCGAGGTTGTGGATGTAGTTGCCCTGGCTGCGCAATTTGAAGTCTTGTGGCAGATCGGCGTCCCATACCAGATTCAGGTCGAGCAGGTTGAACTCCGACGCAAGACCGACGAATTGCGGCTGCGGCGTGGTGGTCGGGTTGGCCGGGTTCGGCGTGATGTCGCGCAGCAGGAACACGCTGTTGCCCTTCTGCATGAACGCCGCACGGCTGCCGTCGGTGTCGCAGCCCGGAGCGCCGGCCCACGGTGCGCAAGGGCTGGAGCGCTGGCCCTGAATGTCGTCGAAACGGTAGTAAGCCAACGCGCCCTTGAGGCGGTTGTTGCTGTTGATTGCCCACTGGGCGCCGAGCTGCGCACCGTACAGCCACTTGTTGTCGCTTTCTTCCTTGTCGAAGCCATTGCTGGTGGTGGTGTCGTTGGTGTAATCCACCGGGAACGCGCCGACGGTGCCGAACACACCCCAGTCGCGGTTGAGCTTGTGATCGAAAATCGCCGCCACACCGTCGAAGTTGAGGTCGTTGGAGTACAGCATGTCGGTGGACATGAACGGGTTGGCGAAACGCCCGCCGGTCAGGGTCAGCTCATCGGTCGGCTTCCAGTTCAGGTAACCCTGATCGAGCCAGATGTCTTTCTTGGCGAAACCGCCGCCGAGGTTCTGCGTGGTCGACACCGGGTTGTTGTCCGAGCCGGTGCCGATGCGGATGCCGGCGGTCCATTCCGGCGAGATCACCGCTTTCATCCCTAGCCGCGCGCGCAGCCGGAACAGGTTGGTGCGGTCTTCGCGGGTATTGAGCAACGGCGGCAGGTTGGTGCTGCTGTTGGGGTTCACGTCGTACGGGCCGTTGTTGTTGAGTTTGGCGAAGTCGACGATTTCGTTGCTGTTGCTGCCCGAGTAGTAGCGCGATTCGTCACGCAGACGAATGTCGCCGTCGAAGCTGATGCGCGATGCCCAGTCCGGGAAGGTATTGGGCGCGGCCCAGTTTTCCTGCTTGGCGGTGGCCATGACTTCGGCCTTGACCTGATCGCGGATCTGGTCGCGCACTGCGGCCGGCACATATTGCACGCGCACATCGCCCGGTGCCGCTACCGGTCCGGCCGCTACGGCGGTGGAAGTGGCAGCCTGTTTGGCCTGCGCCGCTTCGTTCTGCGCCTGAGCGATCAGCGCGTCGGCCTTGTCCTGTTTCAGAATGCCCTGCTCGACCAGCAAGCGGATCAGATTGATCGTGGCGTTCTCCGAAGGCGCAGGCGCTGCCGCGGCCTGACCGACCAGGGTCGCGATGACCATGCCGACCGCCAGGGACAATCGATTCACGTTGGAAATCATCTGCACACAACTCCTTTTCATACAGCTTTATGAATTCGGTTAACCCGGACGCCGCCCTTGCAGGGACAGGCGCACAGGCAAGGTGATGGAGGCCGGTGGCCGTTCGCTCAGATGCGGCGCGTTGCGCAATGCGGCCAGCACCTGAGTGTCGATCTCGGGCTTGCCGCTGGACTTGACCAGCTCGACCCGGGTGATTTCGCCGACGCTGCTCAGCCACACATCGGCCTGCAGCGAAAACGCAAGGTTGCGCAGGTCCGGGTTCTCGCGCAGCAAACGCTGGAAGGTGAACGCCAGGAACTGGCTGTAGGTGCCGGTACCCAAGCGTCCGCCACCCGCTCCGGCCATACCGCCGCCCTTGCCGGCGCCGATGTTGAAAGCGTCATTGCCGCTCTGGGCGTCGCCGTCGATTTGCATCGGGTTGGCCAGATCGTCCGCCGGCGATGGCGGCGCCTCTTCCTCGGGCTTGACCTCTTGCGGCTCGGGCGTGGGTTCGGGCTCGACGACTTTTTCTTCCACCGGGGTTTCCGGCTCCGGTGGTTTTTCCGGAGGTGGCGGTGGTGGTGGCGGCAACGGAATGATCGTCGGCACCTTCGGCGCTTCACGGCGGATGCCGCTCATGTCATTGGCCCACTGCCACAGGAACCACGCGGCGAGCGCGCCGAGCAGCAGCCCGGCGCCCCCACTTCAGGTAACGCAACGGCGAGCGCTTCACCGGCAGCGGCTCAATCGGAAGTTGTGCGGTCATCACTCAACCCTGCGTCGGTTTGCCGGTCACCAGACCGACCTGAGACAGTTCGAGCCGGCGCAGCAGATCCAGCACTTCAATGACCTTCTGGTACTGCACCGTGGCGTCGCCGCGCACGATCACCGGGAAGTCCGGGTTCTGCGCCTTCTCGATGCGCAGGCGCTCTTCCAACTCCGGCAGGGTCACCGGGTAGGCATCGAGGAACACCTGACCGCCATCATTGACCGAAATCGCCTTGGTTTTGGCCTCCGACAGCGACACCGCGGCGCTGGCCTTGGGCAGGTTGATCTGGATCCCGGAGACCTGCGCGGTGGCAGTGAGGATGAACATCACCAGCACCACCATCAGCACGTCCACCAGTGGCGTGATGTTGATGCTGTCCACCGCTGCATCTTCGTCATCGTCGTGGGAGGCATTTACGGACGCCATGGCAATGCTCCTCAGGCCGGTACGGAGTGGTTGGCGTGATGGCCGCGCTGATGCGCCGCTTCACTGGACTGACCTTCACCGTGCATCTCCGCCAGACGGGTAATGAACTCGTCGACGAACACGCGCATGTCGGCGCTGACTTCCTTGTTACGGGTGATCAGGCGGTTGTAGCCAAACAGCGCCGGGATCGCGACAAACAGGCCCATGGCGGTGGCGAGCAACGCCGCCGCCATGCCCGGCGCGATGGCATTGATGTTGACGTCG
>NZ_JABULD010000432.1:0-5169 GCF_014060985.1 Pseudomonas sp. MD195_PC81_125 | reverse complement strand
TCCCACAAGGACTTCGGCCGTTCACCTGATTTGTGTACACCCAATAACCTGTGGGAGCTGGCTTGCCAGCGAATGGCGCGCAGCGCCAGCCATTCTCAGGAACGGGTCGGTGGCTTGCGCAACAGACTCGCCGCCATCACCCCGAGGAACACCACACTCACCAGCAACACCGCCCACAAGCCGATTTTCTTCCAGTTGGTTGCAGCCACCGCCGCTGTAGTGGCCGGGGCGGTCGGCGTGGTGACCACGTCGCCCTGCACCGTCGCCTTGCCCAGCGCCGCGAGTTTTTCCGCTTTGAAATCCGGAATCAGCGTGCTCAGCGGCAGGTTCGCGGTTTTCACCGTCGGATTGCCCAGCGCCAGGCTGTAAGGCCCGTCACCCCGTGCGAGGAAAATCACCTGCGTCGCTCGCACCGCGTATTTCAGGCTCGGTGCCTGCTCGCCCAGGCCACCGCCGCGCTCATCCACGCTCAGTTTCAATTGCTGCACGGTTTGCCCGTACAACTGCAATTCGTTCTGCACCACGTCCTGACCGTTCTGGGTCAGGCGATACAGCAAGCCGTTGCTCAGGGGCTGCCACGGCAGGCTGCTTTCGCGGCGGCCCGCGAGGGTGACCGGCGCCAGACTGTTCGGTTGTTTCAACTCGACCTGCACCCGCTCGACATTCAGCCCCATCGGCAACTGCCAGGTGTACTCGCCGGATTGGGTGCTGCTGCCCGTCAACGCTTGCGACCAGACCAACGGCAGCGGCACGTTGCGTGGATCGCTGCTTTTCAATTGCACTGCAGTGAGGATGGGTGCCGAGGTGGACGTCTCCCACAGCAGACGCAGATAGCGCGCCGATTGCCCCGGCAGCGTCACCTCATGCTGTTCGATGCGCTCGTCGGAAAACGTCAGGCGCGCCACCTGCCCTTCGCCCCACGCCTGCCAATGCTGCAAGTCATCACTGGCCTCGATGCTGAAGCGCTGGAAACCGTCGCGTTCGCTGGTCCAGTCGAGGATCAGTTGCTGCAGCGGCGCCTTGATCGCGCTGGCATCGAGCAGCCAGCCGCGCAGCACTTCCTCACCGGCCTCCAACTGAGTTGACGGCTGCACTTCCACCAGCGTGCCGGTGGTGGTCGATTGCACGCGCACGTTCGGCGCGCGCTCGCTGGCGTCGGCGGCGTTGTACAGCGGGAACCACTTCACCTCATGCAACTGCCCGTCGTCGCGGGTCTGCGCCGATTCCCGGGCCAGGGCGTAGGCCTGCGGCTCGCCAGCAGCGTTGAATACGCGCAGGTCGCTGAGATCGGTCTGGCGTGCCTGCAATTGCGCGCTCAGCGGCAGGTCGAGGCGATACCACGGGCCGTTGCCGCTCACCGTCAGCGGGACCTGCGTGGCGAAGTCCGCCGGTTTTTCCTGGGCGCCGGCAGCTATCACCACGCCCAGCGCCAACCACCCCAGATTCAGCATGCGACTCAAGATGAAACTCCTTCGGTATCCGGCACGGGTTTGTCCGCCTCCGGTTCGGCTTCGACACGCTTAGGCGGCAGCGGCGCAAAGTAGCCCACCACCAGCAGCAACACGCCGACGCCGATAAACGAGACGATCCGGGCGAGGCCGCCACGGTTGCTCAATTCGACAAAAATCAGTTTCGCCACCACCAGCGCAATCAGCGCCGCGCCGATCAGCCAGACTTCGCGCCGGTGACGCAAATGCCCGCCGATCATCAGACCCAATGCCATCAGGGTCCAGACGATGGACAACCCGGCCTGCACCAGCATCGATTCGAGCAGCAGATCCAGCTCGAACGGGATCCCCGCCCAATGGTGCGCGGCGCGGGTCACCAGCGCGGTACAAAAGGCGAACAGCGAAACCCCGGCGACCAGTTGCGTGGCGTACTCGGCGTAATCCTTGCGCAGGGCAAACTGCGTCAACGCATGGCGCGACCACGCGTACACCCCGAACAGGGCAAACAGCAGGCCCAATTCCAGCGGGTTGACCAGCGGTACGTACGGCAGCGGCTCGGCATTGCCGTCGCTGAAGCCGTTGGCCAGCCAGAACCACGCCAGCATCAGCACTGCCAACGGCGCAGCGGCATACAAACGATATTCGCGCGAGAACGCGGCCACCGGCCAAGGCCAGTTGCGTGGAGCCGCCGCCAGCAACAGATACAGGCTCGGCAGGATCGCCCAGCCGAGCCAGCGCCAAGCGTTGTATTGCTCGGACAACAGCAGCAAGCCGTAGCGCATCTCCAGCGCCAGCACGCCGATCAGCAGCCAGCAACCCAGCACATGCGCCGTGCTCAAGGCCCGTGCCGGCAACATCGGCGCCAAGCGTCGCAAGCTGAAGAAGTGCACGACGAACACCAGCACCCACGCCAGCCAGCCGACATTCGCCGCCGGGTGATAACGCGAATGCCACGCCGCCAGCAGCACCAGCCCCGCCGCCGGGATCAGCAAGGTGCAGATCAGGCCCAGCGCCGGCCATTTCAGGCGCAGCGCCAACAGCGTCCACAACGCCACGCTTAGCGCGGCGACCAGCAGCAACAGCGGCGCCTGCAGGTTCAACGGTGCAAAACGCAGCACCTCACTGACCCACGCCAACGCCCACCAACCGGCGCCCCACACCAGCAACACTTCAGACAGACGCTGCAAACCCAGCGCATCGAACGCCGAGGCATGATTGCCCAGTTGCAAACGCCAGGCACCGACCAGCGCGGCCAGCCCCAATACCAGTGGCGTCCAGAAGCTGCCATGAGCCAGCGGCCGCAGGCCTTCGCTGGACAGCGGCACGAGCAACTCGGGGCCGGCCAACAAGAACGCCGTGCCACCGATCAACTGCAACAACAGGCCGAAAACAAAACTCACGCGCTGCTTGAGGTACAGGCTCAGCCAGATGATCAGCAAGCCACTCGCCGCCCACACCGCACTCGCGGTTTGCCACGGCAACACGAACAGCACCGCCAGGTTGATCAGCACCAGCCCCGCCAGCAACACCACCGACAAGCCGCGCAGCAGCCGCACATCGCCGCGCACCATCTCGTCCCGTGCCGCCAGCAGCATGCCGGCGATCAACGCCAGACCGATCAGCGATGCGCTGAGCAACCCGCTCCACCCGGCGCTGAACACCGCCGCCGAATCCCCGCCCGCGCCTTGCAGACGCAACAGGAACAGCGCACCGCCGAACAACTGCACGGCGAACGCGGTGAACAGGAACGTACGCGATTGCAGGCGCAGGCCGACAAACAAGGTCACCAGTCCGGCCAAGGCCCAACTGATCGCTGTCGCCTGAACAAAGAAAAACAACGGCGCCAGCAAATACAGGAAGGTCAGGCCCAGCGCCGCCAGTACCGGCAAACCCTGGCGCTCCCACGGCGAAGCCTGTTCCGGCGCCGCTTTGCGCAATTGATAGAAACTGAACAGCAGCGCGAAGCCGAGCATCAACGCGCCCAACGGTGCGCCGTCAAGCAGGCTGCTTTCGCCGACCCGCAGCTGACTGAGGAACGCCAGCGCCGAACCCAGTTGCAGCAACAGGGCAAACGCTCGGGCGAACGGCCGCTGCTGACGCAGGCCGAGCCAGAAAATCCCCGCGCCCTCCACTGCCCACGCTGCTGAGGTCCAGCGTGCATCGAGGCCTAGCGGGATCGCCAGACTGGCGAAAATCACCCCCAGCGCCAGACAGGTTTCACCCAGCAACAAGGCGCGGCCGCCCATCAACACCCGGGCCAGACCCATGTAGATCACGCCCAGTGCGAGTGCGCTGAACGCAGCGGCGAACTCCAGGTGCTGCACCAACGCAAACTGCAGACCGAAGCCCACGAGCGGCGGGCCGAACAGCATTGTGCCGTCGACGTAGTCGCCCTTGCGCGCCGACCAGTGCAGCAGCGCCTCGCGGTCGCCGTCTGCCGGTGCATCGGGCATGTCGAGCAACTTGCGCCGGGCAAACAGCAGGCCGATGGCCAGGTACATCAGGAAGAACAGAATCAGGAACGGTTCGGTGCTCCACAGCAATTCGGGCGCATACGAACGCAGCCCCCAGGCGAAGCCGATGCCGAACGTGCCAACGAATCCGATCAGGTTGAGCAGGCGCCAGGCCTTGAACCAGGCGATGGCAAGGATGCCGGCATTGAGCAGCGCGAAATAGCTGAACAGCGCGACATGGTTGCCGGCGCCGGTCGAGGTCAGGATCGGCGCGGCGAAACCGCCGAGCGCAGCGGCGGCGGCCAGTCCAAGAGCATCCTGGGTGATGGCGAGAATGGCCGAAAACACCGTGACCGCCACCAGCAAACCCAGCGCGGCGGACGGATCAAGCAACGGATGCAGTCGCATCGCCGCAAACACCGTCAGGTACAGCACCGCGATCCCGGTGCCCTGCAGAATCAGCGCATAGCTGCTGTTGCGCCGACGCAACCACCAGCCCAACGCCAGCAGGGCCAACGCCGCCGCCGCGACGCCGGCATAACGCAATTCGATCGGCACCACCATGCCTTCGGTGGCATAGCGCAGCAGGAACGCCAGACCGAAAAACAACAGCACTACGCCGACCCGCAACACCGTGTTGCCGCCGAACAGCCAGTTGCGCGCAGCGCTGATGCCGCGCTCGATCAGGTTCGGGCCACGGGGTTCGGCAGGTTGTGTGGGGACTGGCTCGTCGGTGACGGCGTCCAGACGCCAGACATCGGCCGGCAGCGGCTGGCTGGCTTCGCTGGCAACGGCAGAGATAGGTTCGAGTTCCGGCGGCAGTTCCCAGACCAGCTCAGGGGGTAGCGGCGGGTGCTTGTTCGGCAACGATGACGGGGTCGACGGCAGCGTCCGGAGTCGGCGCCATGCTCGGCGGCGTAGTGCGCACGCCGGCACCTTCAAGCAGGAACAGACGCTGCTCGACGGCTTGCAGGGCGATCTTGGCCTGTTCCAGTTGACGCTGTTGGTCGGTGGCCTGCGAGCCAAGACGGGCGATGCGCAGCGTTTGCCCGATCGCCAGCCCAAGCAGTGCACCCAGCAGCGCGGCACTGAACGACTCATCGAGCAGCCAGCCGAGCAGCAGCCCGATCAACATGAACATCCATTGCATGGTCGATATCCCTAAGCGCAAAGGCCAATCCGGGAAGATTAGCGCAGCCTGATCCAAAAAGATCGCAGCCTTCGCAGCTCCTACAGGGTTTTGTGAACACCTTGTGTAGGAGCTGCCG
>NZ_JABULD010000084.1:0-1240 GCF_014060985.1 Pseudomonas sp. MD195_PC81_125 | reverse complement strand
CCCTTGACCCACCAACGCACCCGCTGCAAAGCCCCAGCCTGATCCGCCGCACGGCGAATAATATCCAGCCGAAACCCCTTGCTGTCACTGCTCCGCACCGTCAGCGCAGGCGGCGCGCTCGGCGGCTCATCATCCACGCCAACCTTCTTCGGCTCGGTCAATTCAACCCCAGCGCGCATCTCCACATCACGCTGCAACTGATTCAACGCCCGCAACAAACGGTCACTCTGCTCACTGCTCGCCTGCAAATGACCGTCCGCCCGCGTCACACTGTCCAGCCCACGCCAGGCAATCAGACTGACCACCGCCATCAGCAGAATCGCGACCATCACCTCGATCAGGGTAAAGCCCCGTTGATCGTTCATTGCACACTGATCCTGCCGCTGGCATCACGCAGCACACTCAGCCGATTCAGCCCATCAGACAGGGTCAATTGCAGCGGCGGATTGATCCACTCGGCGTTAAGCACCACCTTCTGCTTCGGCTCCACCCGCACCTCCAGCTTCGGACTCTGCCAGGTGCGCGGCCGCAACTGCGGGTCATCCTTGAAATGCTCAAACCCCCGACCACTGTCACTGCGCCGACTGAAGCGAAAGCCCTTGCCATCGCTCAGCCACACAATCGGCCGGCCATCGGCGCGGGCCTCCGCTTGCGCCACCTGCAGCAACTGCGCCACACGTTCAGCGTCCTTGCGCAGCAACTGCAGCGGATCCGGCTTGATACTCAGGCTGATCGCCGCACTGGCAATCCCGATGATCACCAGCACCACCATCAACTCGATCAGCGTAAAGCCCTGTTGCTTGCCCACCTTCATCGGTTGCGCACTCCGTTGCGTCCTGCCCCGTCCCAAAAAAACATCCTGCACGGCCAACATGTAAGACGTGTGAAATAAAACCGTGAGAATTGCCGCGTAGCCTGTCAGCAGGGACTAAAAGGAGATTCAGCCCATGAGATTCACCGCACGCTTTTCACCCCCCCAAATCACTCCAGCCGCCGCGCTGCTGGCCGCCCTGATCGGCATCGCCACCTGGTCATCCCTGCTCCTGACCACCGCCGAATCCCACACCCCGGCGGCCACGCCGCAACTGCTCGCTGCGCGCAGCGATAACCCGGCATTGCAGTGGTTTTCCAATCGCACAGCGCCGGTGGAGATCAAGGTCAGCGGTGTGATGGCGGGGAGTCGCGGGGCGGTGGCGATTTTGAGTTTGAACGATGGGCCGCCGAGGAGCTTTTTGCAGGG
>NZ_JABULD010000217.1:0-3494 GCF_014060985.1 Pseudomonas sp. MD195_PC81_125 | reverse complement strand
GTGGGTCAGGCACCTTAAACATGAATGCGCTGGCGCCTTCGCGAGCAGGCTCGCTCCCACAGGGGATTAGTTGTGTGTTGGAGATTGTGAGATTTCGTGGTTATCCAGCACTCGGTTCACCGCCAGTTCGGCGAGCATGATGATTTGCTGAATGGCCAGTATCGTCCGGCGCTGCGGGATGTCGATGTACGCGGCGATGTCGCTGGTCATGAGGCTGGCTTGGGCCAGTGATTCGCAAGCGTGGACCAGCAGGCTTTCGTTGTCCATGTCCGGGGCGACCTGGAACATGCTGCTGGGTTTGTGGAATCTCACCGCGGCGGCGGAGGGTTTCAGGTAGTGATCCAGCGCACGCTCGGCGGCATCGTGGAGTTTTTTTTGAATCGAGGGATTCGTAAGGTGAGGTTTCGGGGGGATTGGGTGTTGGTTTGATCATGGTGAAGCTCCGAATGAGAAGTGGGGCTGTCACTCTCAATCGCCGCGACGCGACTGAGGGTGGCAGCTGTACGCGGGTTCGCGGACCGAGCCATTCGGCAATCTCGGCATACCCGAAGGTATCCCGCGCACAGCCACCATCAAACCAAACACAGAGCACCTGAGCGCTCCCGTTTGGGCTGGCGATTATGCATCAAATCGAATGGATTGCTCGGGCCGCGACGCCCGGCCGCTGAATTTCCAGCGACCACCAGAGCCTATCCAGCCAACTTCCGAGGCACAACCGACGCGACCTGTCGGAAAACTCCGCGCAATCACCAGCATTTGTAGGACGAACACATTTCCCATAGACCAGCACATTTTCCTGTAGGAGCAGCTTTCGGCAGCTCCTACAGGGATATTGGGTGGGCACAAAAAAGGCGATGCCCCTCACGGAGCATCGCCTTTCTATTACCGCCGTTAAAACTTATTCCGGCAGTTTGTACGCAATCACGTAGTCACCCATCTTGGTGCCCAGCGAGCCGTGACCGCCGACAACGAGCAGCACGTATTGCTTGCCGTCCTTGCCGGTGTAGGTCATCGGGGTCGCTTGGCCGCCGGCAGGCAGACGCGATTTCCACAGTTCTTTACCGGTGTTCACGTCGTAGGCGCGCAGGTACTGGTCCAGGGTGCCGCTGAGGAAGCCGACGCCGCCGGCAGTCACCATCGAGCCGCCCATGCTTGGCACGCCCAGGGTGAAGCCGATCGGGATCGGCGAGCTGTCGCGGCTGGTGCCGTTTTTGCGTTTCCAGACGACTTTGCCGGTGGTCAGGTCGATGCCGGCAACGTAGCCCCAGGCCGGGGCCTGGCACGGTACGCCCAGTGGCGACATGAACGGGTGCATGATCACCGCGTAGGGCGCGCCGGTGTTCGGTTGCACGCCAGCGGTTTCGCTTTCGCGTTTGCTGCCGGCGGCGACTTTCTCGCGTGGCACCATTTTCGAAACGAAGGCCATGTAGTTCGGGCTGGTGAACAGCATTTGGCGCACCGGGTCGACCGAGACGCCGCCCCAGTTGAACACGCCGACGTTACCCGGGTAGATCAGGCTGCCCTGTTCCGACGGAGGCGTGTATTGGCCTTCGTAGCGCAGTTCCTTGAACTGGATGCGGCACAGCATCTGGTCGAACGGGCTGGCGCCCCACATGGCTTTTTCGGTCAGTTCCGGGGCCAGCAGGTTGAGGTCCGAACGGGCCTGGGTCGGTGCGGTGTGGTCGCCCTTCACGGCGCCTTGCGGTACCGGGATTTCCTTGATCGGGATGATCGGTGTGCCGTCACGACGGTCGAGGACGTACAGGCTGCCCTGTTTGGTCGGGGCGATCAGCGCCGGTTTCACGCCGTCGGCGGTTTTCATGTCGAGCAGGGTTGGCTGGCTGCCAACGTCCATGTCCCACAGGTCGTGGTGGGTGAACTGGTAGTTCCAGCGCACTTTACCGGTGGCCAGGTCGAGGGCAACGATGCCGGCGCTGAACTTCTCGGCGCCTGGGGTGCGGTCTGCGCCCCACTGGTCAGGCGTCTGGTTGCCCAGTGGCAGGTAAACCATGCCGAGTTTTTCGTCGACGCTGGCCAGCGACCACATGTTGGCCGAGTTGCGGCTGTAGGTTTCGCCCGGGGCCAATGGCTCGGTGGCGTCTGGCTTGTCGCTGTCCCAGTTCCACACCAGGTGACCGTCGCGCACGTCGAAAGCGCGGATCACGCCCGATGGCTCGTTGGTCGATTCGTTGTCGGTAACGTGACCGCCCATGATCACCAGATCACGGGTAATCGCCGCTGGCGAGGTGGAGTAGTAGCCACCGGCGGTGAACGGGCCGATGCCTTGGGTCAGGTCGACCACGCCGTTGTTGCCGAAGCCTTCGCAGATCTTGCCGGTGTCGGCGTTCAGCGCGATCAGGCGGGCATCGGCGGTTGGCAGGTACAGGCGACGCGGGCAAGCCTGGGCAACGGCTTTGCCGGCTTCGGAGACAACGGCGGACGCAGCGTTTTCAGACTTGGCGTAAGCCGCTTCGTCGTAGTACGACACGCCACGGCAGGTCATGTGGGCGAAGCCCTTGAAGCCCACCGGGCTCTTGATCTGCGGGTCGAAGCGCCAGATTTCCTTGCCGGTGTCCGGGTCCAGCGCCAGCACTTTGCTGTGCGCGGTGCACGCATAGAGCATGCCGTTGGCTTTGAGCGGGGTGTTTTCGTTGGTCAGCTCGACCGGGTCATCTGCGGTTGGCAGATCGCCGGTCTGGATGCGCCAGGCTTCTTGCAGCTTGCCGACGTTGGCCGGGGTGATCTGCTTCAGCGGCGAGTAACGGTCACCGAATTCGGTACGGCCGTAGGCCTGCCAGTCGCCGTCAGGCATTTGCGGTGCGGTGCTGGTCATGTCCGCGGTGTCGCGGCCCAGTTCACCAAAGGTTTCACCCGGGTGAGTGAACAGGCTGGCCAGAGCGGTGACACCGGCCAGAACCACGGCGACGCTCAGACCACCGGTGCCCATCGGCGCCGGGCCATTGAGCAGCAGCGGACGACGGAACCACGGCAGCAACATCACGATGCCTAGGACGAACCACAGGGCCAGGCGCGGCACCAGTTGCCACCAGTCCAGACCGACTTCCCACAGGGCCCAGACCGTGCTGGCGAACAGCACGATGGCGTACAGGCCCAGCGCTGCACGACGGCGCAGCAGCAACAGAATGCCGCTCAGCGCAATGCCGATACCGGCCAGCAGGTAGTACAGCGAGCCGCCGAGCATGCTCAGCTTGACCCCTCCGGCCAGCATGGCCAGGCCCATCAGTAGAAGCAGAATGCCGAGCAGGCTCGGTAGCAGACGGCTCCGACTCGAAGCACTTTCGGTGCTCATAGTGTGATTCTCCGTGACGTTTATGTAGTCCCGCGCTGTAGTCACTTTAGATGACGATTGGGCGCAGGTATGGTTCAGATAAAAACTTGTCTAGCTAACGAATTTTTCCCGATCCCTGTGGGAGCTGGCTTGCCAGCGATGGCGGAGTGTCAGCCGACGATAATGGCGAATGTGAAATCGCATC
>NZ_JABULD010000449.1:0-1071 GCF_014060985.1 Pseudomonas sp. MD195_PC81_125 | reverse complement strand
GCGAATTCCACTGTAGGAGCTGCCGCAGGCTGCGATCTTTTGATCTTCAATGGCAACTCAGTGGCTTATCATTAGCCCCTGACGACGCTCACCCAAAGGCTCCCCCGGCATGCTGGCAATCTTCCTCGAAACCCTGAACATCACCGCGCCGGTGTTTGCCATGCTGTTTCTGGGGGTGCTGCTCAAGCGCATCGACTGGATCAACGACAACTTCATCCACACCGCCTCCTCGCTGGTATTCAACGTCAGCATGCCGGCGCTGCTGTTTCTCGGCATCCTGCATGCCGACCTGCACGCCGCGTTGCAACCGGCGCTGCTCATCTATTTCGCCCTCGCCACGCTGGTCAGTTTTGCCCTGGCCTGGGGCTGGGCGATTTTCCGCTGCCCGCGTGAAGACCGGGGCATCTACACCCAAGGCGCGTTTCGCGGCAACAACGGCGTGATCGGCCTGGCGCTGGCGGCGAGCATGTATGGCGACTACGGGATTTCCCTAGGCGCGATTCTCGCGGCGCTGGTGATCCTGTTCTACAACACCCTGTCGACCATCGTGCTGGCGGTGTACAGCCCGGTGATCAAGTCCGATCCGTGGAGCATCTGCAAAAGCGTGGTCAGCAATCCACTGATTATCAGCGTGATCGCGGCGGCGCCGTTCGCTTATTTCAAGATCGGTCTGCCGGGCTGGCTGGAAACCTCCGGCCAGTACCTGGCGCAAACCACGCTGCCGCTGGCCCTGATCTGCATTGGCGGTACGCTGTCGCTGGCGGCGCTGCGCAAAAGCGGCAACATGGCGCTCAGCTCGAGTCTGGTGAAGATGATCGGCCTGCCGGTGATTGCCACGCTGTGCGCATGGCTGTGGGGATTTCGCGGGGCGGAGCTGGGGATTTCTGTTTCTGTACTTCGGCAGCCCGACCGCCGCCGCCAGTTTCGTTATGGCCCGTGCGGCGCAGGGCAATCATGAGCTGGCAGCGGCGATCATTGTGCTGACCACGCTGATGGCGGCGGTGACCACCAATATCGGGATCTTTCTGTTGCAGTGGGGTGGGTGGATCTGAAGGGCAAGATCAAAAGATC
>NZ_JABULD010000009.1:0-9323 GCF_014060985.1 Pseudomonas sp. MD195_PC81_125 | reverse complement strand
TTTTGATTTTCTAAAAAACAAGATCAAAAGATCGCAGCCTTCGGCAGCTCCTACAGGTGCATCCGTGTTCAGCAGATCAACAAACTGACCGCACCACAACAGTGCACCTTGCCTTTCCGCTAGCACAAAATCGTGACCGGCCAGTCACCGTTTTAGCCCTCCCCATCAAAAAAACCTGCCCTTCGTCGGTGCGTTCCGGCTTGAACACCACAGTTTTCGCTGCCTGCAAACCGATTGTCGAACAATTTAGCCGTTTGCTCTCGCCCGCTCTAGGATCTGGCCTAGACTGATTTTCGCGGGTTAAAACCGGTCAGTCACAAAGCCGAAAAATTGTCGAAACTTTTGCCGATGGCGGCGGGTCATCTGAAAGGCAGGGTCAACGCGACTGGTGCAATCCTTGCAACGGCCCTTTCACCCATTCTGCTTGCGCGTGTTGGGTAGCGTTTGCTCACCGATGCGTGGCGCGTTTGCGCCCGGCCACAGGATTTGGCCACAGCTTGTTCGATACAAGAATCAGATCAACGACACGGGAGATTCATATGATCAGTGCGGCATTGGATATTCAGGGAGAGCGTGCTCAGCAGGCGGTTGGTGAATCGAGCACCATGAGTCTTCCCGGCAGCCGGTCGATCAACGTCCCGGGCACTAAAAACGCTGACGCCGGTCGCCAGCCAGAATCCGAACAAGAAGAAAGTGCTGTTCGTCACCTCGGAAATCGCCGACCTGGTGAAGACCGGCGGTCTGGGTGACGTCTCCGCCGCCCTGCCCCGCGCCATGGCGCACTTGCACGATGTGCGGGTGTTGATCCCCGGTTACCCGCAGGTGATGCACAGCGAGAACCCGATCCATATCATCGGCGAACTCGGCGGCCATGCCGCGCTGCCCCCGTGCAAGATCGGGCGCATGGACATGCCGGACGGACTGGTGATCTACGTCCTGATCTGCCCTGAACTGTATGAACGTGAAGGCTCGCCCTACGGCGCCAACAACGGTCGCGACTGGCCCGACAACCATATCCGTTTCGCCCGCCTGGGCCTGGCCGCTGCCGACATCGCCGCCAACCTCGCACAAATCCACTGGTGCCCGGATCTGGTGCACGCCCACGACTGGCCGGCCGGTCTGGCCCCTGCCTATATGCACTGGCGCGGGCAGCGCACGCCGACCCTGTTCACCATTCACAACCTGGCCTATCAAGGCGTGACCAGCCTCGGCTCGTGCCCGGAACTCGGCATCCCGACCCATGCTCTGCAACAGGAAGGCATGGAGTTTTACGGCAAAATGTCGTTCCTCAAGGCTGGCATGGCCTATTCGAGCCACATCACCACGGTCAGCGCGACCTATGCGCAAGAGATCACCACCCCGGATTTCGGCTGCGGTCTCGACGGATTCCTCGCCGCCAAGACCCAGCAAGGCTTGCTCAGCGGTATTCCCAACGGCATCGACGAGAGCTGGGATGCGGCAACGGATCCGCACCTGTTCGCGCCTTTCGCCATCGGCGACTGGGAAGGCAAAGCGATCAACGCCGCCCATGTGCGTGAACTGTTTGGTTTGAGCGACTCCAGCGGCCCGCTGTTTGCCGTGGTTTCGCGACTGGTCTATCAGAAAGGTCTGGACCTGACGCAAGCCGTCTCCGAATACATCGTGCAGAACGGCGGCCAGATCGCAATCATCGGCCGTGGCGAGCCGGAAGAGGAACAGGCCATGCGTGAGCTGGCGCTGCGCTTCCCCGGGCAGATCGGCGTGCGCATCGGCTTCAATGAAACCGACGCCCGCCGCATGTTCGCCGGCAGCGATTTCCTGCTGATGCCGTCGCGTTACGAGCCTTGCGGCCTCAGTCAGATGTACGCCCAGCGTTTCGGCTCATTGCCGGTGGCGCGCAATACCGGCGGGCTGGCCGACACCATCGAGAATGGCGTCACCGGTTTCCTTTTCGACGAATCCACCGCCGACAGCTACCGCGAAGCCCTGAGCCGTGCGTTCAAGGTCTTCGCCTTCCCCGAATTGCTCAACGCGATGCGCTGCCGGGCCATGGCCGCGCCGTTCAACTGGTGCAAAGCGGTCGAACCCTACGCCGAACTCTACGAACGACTGGTCGCCAAGGCGCTGGGTAAAGCCGGCCACAAATAACTCAAGGAGCTTTCACGATGCCGTTACGGACCCAAGAAAACTGGCCCCACGGCGCGATCATGCAGGACGCCGAACACACTCAGTTTGCGCTGTGGGCACCGGATGCGTTTTACGTCAGTGTCGAACTTGAAGACGGCCAGTCCCTGCCGATGTTGCCGCAGGGCGATGGCTGGTTCGTGATCAAGGCCCGGTGCCCGGCGGGCACCCGCTACCGCTTCAACATCGACGGTGAACTGGAGGTGCCCGACCCGGCCTCCCGTGCTCAGGACGGTGATCTTGACCGTCACAGCGTGGTGGTCGATCCGCTGGCCTACGACTGGCGGCACACCACCTGGCACGGCCGGCCGTGGAGCGAAGCGGTGATCTACGAGCTGCACGTCGGCGCACTTGGCGGTTTTGCGGAAGTCGAGCAGCATCTGGCACGTCTGGTCGAGCTGGGGATTACCGCCATCGAACTGATGCCGGTCGCGCAATTTCCCGGTACCCGCAACTGGGGTTACGACGGCGTCCTGCCTTTCGCACCGCAAGCCTCCTATGGCACCCCGGAACAACTCAAACACCTGATCGACAGCGCCCACGGCCATGGTCTCGCGGTAATTCTCGACGTGGTCTACAACCACTTCGGCCCCGACGGCAATTACCTCGGTCGCTACGCCAAAGGCTTCTTCCGCGAGGACAAGCACACGCCCTGGGGGGCGGCGATCGACTTCCGCCGCCGTGAAGTGCGGGACTTCTTTATCGAAAATGCGCTGATGTGGGTGCTCGAATACCGTTTCGACGGTCTGCGCCTGGACGCAGTGCATGCGATCGAAAGCCCGGATTTCCTGCCGGAGCTGGCACAACGCATCCGTCAACAGATCGATCCGTCGCGTCACGTCTGGCTGACCGTGGAAAACGAGCTCAACCAGTCGAGTCTGCTCGAAGAGGATTACGACGCCCAGTGGAACGACGACGGGCACAACGCCCTGCACGTGCTGCTGACCGGCGAAACCGATGCCTATTACGCTGACTATGCGCTGCAACCCACTGAGCAACTCGCCCGCTGCCTGAGCCAGGGCTTCGTGTTTCAAGGCCACATCACCCGCCACGGCGAACCTCGCGGCGAGCCGAGCGAACACCTGCCCTCCACCGCTTTCATCCTGTTCCTGCAGAACCACGACCAGATCGGCAACCGGGCCTTCGGCGAACGCCTGCATCAATTGGCCGACCCACGCGCCGTGCAGGCCGCCACCGTGCTGTTGCTGCTGTCACCGATGATTCCGCTGATGTTCATGGGCGATGAGTTCGCCGCCGAGCAACCGTTCCTGTTCTTCACCAGCCACCACGGTGAACTGGCGGATCTGGTGCGCGAAGGCCGGCGCAATGAGTTCGCCGCGTTCAGCGCCTTCACCGATCCGCACCAGCGCGAAAAAAATTCCTGATCCGAATGCTGAACAGACCTTCCACGCCTCACAGCCACGCTTGATCGGCAGCGGCAGCGCAAAACAGCAGGAAACCCTCGCGCTGTACCGACGCCTGCTGCAATTGCGCCATCAATACATCATTCCCAACCTGTCCGGCACTCAGGCGCTCGGGGCGCACATGCTCGGTCGTGGCGCGGTCAGTGCGCGCTGGCGCCTGGGCGATGGCAGTGAGCTGCGAATTGACCTGAACCTCAGCGACACGCCAGTGGTCAACCCAGCACAGAGCGACGCTGTGTGGCTGTTTCAGCAACCGCCCGCCGTTGCCCTGTCGGAACCGGGCCAACTGCCCGCGTATTGCGCGCTTGTCAGCCTCACGGCCGCAACCCCCTTGCAACCTCTGGATGGAGAGCGCCTATGAGCGATGCGCAACTGGAAATACTCGCAAGCCGCGCCGGCCTCGCCGTCGACTGGATCGACGCCAACGGCCGCCCGCAGAAAGTCGCCCCGGCGGTACTGCGCAACGTTCTTACCGGGCTGGGTCATCCGGCCAACACCGCGCAGGAAATCGATGCCAGCCTGCTGCAACTGCAACAAGTACAGCAAGATCGCCACTTGCCGCCGCTGTTGACCGCCGATGTCGGGGTCGGCGTTGATCTGGCTCGCTATTTCGAGCCCGAGACGCCTTGCGAAATCCACCTCGAAGACGGCTCACGCCTCAACCTCAAACTCGACGCCGAAGCGAAACTGCCCGGCTTGATCCCGGTCGGTTATCAGCAGGTGCATATCGCCGATCAGTATTTCACTCTGGCCGTGGCCCCCGAGCGCTGCTTCAGCGTGGGCGATGCGGTGGACAACCCGATCCCTCGCGTCTGGGGTCTGAGTGCGCAGCTGTACAGTCTGCGGCGCCCCGGCGACTGCGGCTTTGGTGACACCCAGGCGCTGGAGGAACTGGCTCGTGTAGCCGGCGAACGCGGCGCCGATGCGCTGGCGATCAGTCCGTTGCACGCGATGTTCAGCGCCGATACCGGGCGCTACA
This sequence comes from Pseudomonas sp. MD195_PC81_125, assembly GCF_014060985.1. Classification (NCBI taxonomy): domain Bacteria; kingdom Pseudomonadati; phylum Pseudomonadota; class Gammaproteobacteria; order Pseudomonadales; family Pseudomonadaceae; genus Pseudomonas; species Pseudomonas sp. MD195_PC81_125. The sequence continues at coordinate 4,757 of NZ_JABULD010000009.1, read as the reverse complement.
GCCCTTACTCGCCCTCCAGCCGTCTGTTTCTCAACCCCCTGTATGCCGCACCGGGCGCCATCCTTGGCGAACGGGCCTTGCGCGATGCGATCGACGCCAGCGGGCTGGCGGAACAATTTCGCCAACTGGAAGATTCGAAACTGATCGACTGGCCGACCGCCGCCAACGCCAAACAGGCATTGCTGCAAGCCTTGTACGATGGTTTTGTCGCCGGCGAACATCCGTTGCACCCGGACTTCGCCAGTTTCCGTCATGCCGGTGGCGAAGCGCTGGAAAACCACTGCCGCTTCGAAGCGATCCAGGAAATGCGCGCCGCCCGTGGCGAAAGCCTCGACTGGCGCGAATGGCCGGAACACTGGCACGACCCGCGCGGTGCCGCCCTTGAAGCCTTTGCCGAGGAATACGCCGAACGCATCGGTTACTTCGCCTTCTGCCAATGGCTGATCCACCGCTGCCTGGAGCGCGCGCAGACGGCTGCCCGTAGCGCCGGCATGGGCATCGGCCTGATCGCCGACCTCGCGGTCGGTGCAGACGGCGCCGGCAGTCAGGCCTGGAGCTTTCAGGATGAATTGCTGGCCTCGCTCACCGTGGGTGCGCCGCCGGACATCCTCAATCGCTCCGGTCAGGGCTGGGGGATATCCGCGTTCTCGCCCGAGGGCCTGGTCCGTAATGGATTTCGCGCGTTCATCGACATGCTCCGGGCCAACTTCGCCCATGCCGGCGGACTGCGCATCGATCATGTGATGGGCCTGCAACGCCTGTGGGTGATCCCCAATGGCGCCGCTCCGGCCGATGGCGCTTATCTGTATTACCCGTTCGACGACCTGCTGCGTCTGCTGACCCTCGAATCCCATCGGCATCAGGCCATCGTCCTCGGCGAAGACCTCGGCACGGTGCCCGAGGGGCTGCGGGAAAAGCTCAGCGCACGTTCGATTCTCGGTATGCGCGTGCTGTTGTTTGAACAGGACAACACCCGTTTCAAGCCGATCCTTGACTGGCCGGACAACGCGCTGGCGACCACCAGCACCCACGATCTGCCGACGCTCAACGGTTGGTGGCACGGCCGTGACATCGACTGGAATGCGCGCCTGGGCTTTGTCGATGCCAACGGTGAAATCGACTGGCGCCGTCATCGCCAGCGCGAACGCGAAGGCCTGCGCGGGGCGCTGAGTCAGGACCCGCAGAACTTTCGCGAAGAGTCCCACGAAGCCGATCAGGTGGTGGACGCCAGCGTGCGTTTCCTCGGCCACACCCGCGCGCCGCTGGTGTTGCTGCCGCTGGAGGATGCGCTGGGCATCGACGAACAAGCCAACCTGCCGGGTACCATCGACAGCCATCCGAACTGGTCGCGGCGCCTGCCTGGCAACAGCGAAGCATTGCTCGACGGCACCGATGCTGCGCGGCGTCTGGAACTGCTGGCCTGTGCCCGCCTGCAAGCTGCCGAGCGTGACCAATGAACCAGACGCTCATCCAGCCCCTGCGCGCCACCCTGCGCCTGCAATTTCACAAGGGTTTCACGTTGGAACACGCGGTGCCGCTGGTGCCGTATTTTGCCCGCCTCGGCATCAGCCACCTCTACGCCTCACCGCTGCTCGCGGCCCGCGCCGGTTCCATGCACGGCTATGACGTGGTCGACCCGACCCAGGTCAATCCGGAACTCGGCGGCGAAACCGGCGCTGCGGCGTCTGGTCAGCGCCCTGCGCGAACACAACATGGGGCTGATCCTCGACATCGTCTCCAACCACATGGCCGTCGGCGGCGGGGACAATCCGTGGTGGCTCGACCTGCTGGAATGGGGCCGACTCAGCCCTTACGGCGAGTTCTTCGACATCCAGTGGCACTCGCCGGATCCGTTGATGGAAGGCCAGTTGCTGCTGCCGTTTCTCGGCAGCGATTACGGCGTCGCGTTGCAGGAAGGCACGCTGAAACTGCACTTCGACGCACAGCACGGGCGCTTTTACGTCGAGCATTACGAACACCACTTCCCGATCTGCCCGAATGACTACGGTGAACTGCTCAAACCCATTGAGACGCTGAAGTCACTGGCTGATCGTTTCAGTGCGTTGAGCTACCAGAACGACGCGCATGCGCTGGCGATGCCGCTCAAAGCTGAATTGAAGGAGCTGGCAAGCGATCCGCAGATCTTCGCCGCGATCAAGGAAAGTCTTGCGCATTACGATTCCACCACTGCCGAAGGTTTCGACAAGCTGCATCAATTGCTCGAACGCCAGAGCTACCGTCTGGCCAGTTGGCGCACCGCAGCGGATGACATTAACTGGCGGCGCTTTTTCGACATCAACGAACTCGGCGGCCTGCGTGTCGAACGCCCGGCGGTGTTCGAAGCGACTCACGGCAAGATTTTCCAGTTGATCGCCGAAGGGCTGGTCGACGGTTTGCGCATCGACCACATCGACGGTCTCGCCGACCCGCGTGGCTATTGCCGCAAGTTGCGGCGGCGCCTCGACTTGCTCGCGCCGGGTCGGCACTTGCCGATCTACGTCGAGAAGATTCTCGGTGAAGGCGAAACGCTGCGCACCGACTGGGCAGTGGATGGCAGCACCGGTTACGAGTTCATGAATCAGCTCTCGTTGCTGCAACACGATCCCGATGGCGAACACGTCCTCGGCGATCTGTGGCAGCGACGTACCGAGCGTCCGGCGGCGTTCATCGAAGAGGCGCAACTGGCGCGCCAGCAGATTCTCAATGGTTCGCTGGCCAGCGACTTCGAAAGCGTCGCTCAGGCGCTGCTGCAGGTTGCCCGGGACGACCTGATGACCCGCGACCTGACCCTCGGCGCGATTCGCCGTGTGTTGCAGGCGCTGATCGTGCATTTCCCGGTGTATCGCACTTACATCAGCGCCCTCGGTCGCTCGGCGCAGGATGAACACTTCTTCCAGCAAGCCATGGACGGCGCCCGGCAGACCCTGAGCGAAGGCGACTGGCCGGTGCTCGACTGCGTGGCCACATGGCTCGGTGGCACGCCGTGGCGGCACACCCCGCGCGGACGCTCGCGCAAGATTCTCAAGCACGCCTGCGTACGTTTCCAGCAACTGACCTCCCCAGCGGCGGCCAAAGCCGTGGAAGACACCGCGCTGTACCGCTCGGCGGTGCTGCTGTCGCGCAACGACGTCGGCTACAACACCGAACAGTTCAGCGCACCGCTGAGTGACTTCCACGCGATCAATCAACAGCGCATGGAGGCGTTTCCCGACAACTTGCTGGCCACCGCCACCCATGACCACAAACGCGGCGAGGACACCCGTGCGCGGCTGGCGGTGCTCAGCGAGCGCAGCCACTGGTACGCCGAACAGGTCGAGTTGTGGCGCGCCCTCGCCCGTCCGCTGCGTGACGATGATCAACAGCCCTCGTCCGCTGATGAACTGATCCTCTATCAAGCCCTGCTCGGCAGTTGGCCGCTGCACTTGCGCGATGACGATCAGGCCGGCTTGGCCGATTACGCCGAGCGGATCTGGCAATGGCAGCAGAAAGCCCTGCGCGAAGCCAAGCTGCAAAGCAGTTGGAGTGCGCCGAATGAAGCCTATGAAAACGCTGCGCAGGCGTTCACTCAACGCCTGCTCACCGGTGAAGCGGGCGAGCTGCTGCGCGCCGCGCTGAGCAAGACCGTCAACAGCATCGCTGCGGCCGGCGCCCTCAACAGTCTGGCGCAAACCTTGCTGCGCATGACGGTGCCGGGGGTGCCGGATCTGTATCAGGGCAACGAGTTCTGGGATTTCAGCCTGGTCGATCCGGACAACCGCCGGCCGGTGGATTACGCCGCTCGCGAGCAGGCCCTGCATGAACGTGTTGAAGTCGAGACGTTGCTGGCGAACTGGCGTGACGGCCGTATCAAGCAAGCGCTGATCGCCGAGGTGCTGAACCAGCGCGTCGAACACGCCGAGCTGTTCCGGCGCGGCGCGTACCAGGCCCTGGAGGTACTGGGCAGCCAGGCGCACAACGTGCTCGCGTTTGCCCGTGAGCTTGAGGGGATGTACGCCATCGTGATCGTCCCGGTGCGCTGCGCGACGCTGCTGGAAAACGGTGCTGTCCCTCAAGTTGATGCGCTGCGCTGGGGCGATACGCGGGTGGTTTTACCGTTCGCCGCCTCCGACACAAACCTGAAGGGACTTTTTCACAGCAGCGCAGTCACAAAAAACAGGGAGCTGAACGTCAGCGCCGCGCTGGGGGATATCCCGGTCAATCTGTTTATCCAACTCTTTACGTAACGACGAGTTCAGTTCAGGAGCATTGCGATGAGTACCGACGATAAACGCATCCGCGAGTTCGCCTATCAGATCTGGGAATCAGAGGGCAAACCTGAAGGTCATGAAGCACGCCACTGGGAGATGGCGCGCAAACTGGCTGAAGCCGAGGCTTTGGCGCCGAAGAAAGCGCCGAAAGCGGCGGGCAGCAAGACCGCCGGCAAAGGCACCGACAGCAAGGCTCCGGCGGCCAAGCCCAAGGCGCCAGCGGCCGCCAAGGCCAAACCGGCAGGCGCCGCCAAAGTCGTCCCGCCGGGTGAAAAAAGCCGCCGAGAAAAAAGCCCCGCGCCCCCACGCAAGCCCCCGGCCAACTGACACACCCGGATTGTTGAACTGAATGACCGTGTGGCGGGTTCACCCGCCACGCAGGGACAACTCGTCCTTAAAAAACCCAATAACCCCTGTCAGGGAGAGATGTCTGTGGTGAGGGGATTTATCCCCGATCGGCTGCAAAGCAGTCACAGGGCCGCTGCGCGACCCATCGGGGATAAAATCCCC
>NZ_JABULD010000558.1:0-1021 GCF_014060985.1 Pseudomonas sp. MD195_PC81_125 | reverse complement strand
ATCCGCCGGGCGATTGAGCCACCACTGGCCGCCGGGCACCCGCTTCGTCCTGATGCGCCTTGTAGCCGGCAAATGGCTCACGGTTGAAGGCGATCCAGTCCTTGGGCAGTAATTGCCGGTCGCGCCAACGTCCGTCGCGCAGCATCAACAGGCCAACTCGCGCCAGATCACGGGCGGTGAGATACGCGTAAGAGGACGCGACAAACGTGCCGCCGGCATCGGTTTCCCACACGGCATGGCGGATGCCCAACGGCTCGAACAGCGCCGTCCACGGATAGTCGGGATAACGCTCGGGGCCGACCATGTTCTTCAGCGCCGCCGCCAGCAGATTGCTGTCACCACTGGAATAACGGAACGCCTGCCCCGGCGGCGCATAAGCGTCGTGATCGGCGGTGAACGCGGGCATGTCGCGCTGCCCACGGGTGTAGAGCATCGCCACCACCGAGGATTTCAGCGGGGCGTATTCGTAATCCTCCTGCCAGTCCAGACCGGAAGCCCAGTGCAGCAGGTCGGCCATGGTGATCGCCGGGTGTTTTTCCAACGCCGGATAAAATTTTGAAACGGGATCATCCAGTTTGAACAAGCCTTCGCCATACGCCACGCCAAGCACCGTGGCCATCAGACTCTTGCTGATCGACCAGGTCAGGTGTGGCGTTTCGGCACGGGTCGGACCGGCATAGCGTTCGTAGATAACCTTACCGTCGCGAATGACCAGCAAGGCGTCGGTGCGGATGCCCTGGCGGGTGTCGTCGTCGCGGGGCGGGAAGGCGTAGGTGTCTAATGCCTCGACTGCTGCGCCGCTGATTTTTGCGCCCGTCGGCCATTGTTCATCCGGCCATTGCTCGGCCTGGACCGTGAAGCTGATCAGCAGCAGGAACAGGGACAGGCCTTTGATCATGGAAAAATCTCAACGGACGGGTGCAAAGATCATGGCCCAGAAAAATGACAATCTCCCGATTACTGTAGGAGCTGCCACAGGCTGCGATCTTTTGATTGTGCTTTTAAAGATCAAAAGATCGCA
>NZ_JABULD010000087.1:0-1564 GCF_014060985.1 Pseudomonas sp. MD195_PC81_125 | reverse complement strand
CCGGCGCTTTTTTATGTCTGATGGATTTTGTGTTGATTAATCGGGCCTCATTCGCTGGCAAGCCAGCTCCCACAGGTTTCTCGATTGTTCACAGAATTTGTGTTCACCGCAGATCCCTGTGGGAGCTGGCTTGCCAGCGATGAGGGCCTTACTTTCAATACAAGTCAGGTGTTTGTTTGTTATCAAGCATCGACACTTTATCTGTCGCCTTGGTCAATAAATTACTCAACGACTGATCAAACTTCTGCAACGCCCGAACTTGCACATCCTGTTGCTGATTAATATCCGCGACGATTTCTTCCGAGCCTTTGAAGTCGGCCCACACTGGCGTCAGTTCTTTCGCTTCAGAACCTTTTGCTGTACCGATGTAGTTCAACTTCGCATCATAAAAATCCGCACTCACATCAGCCTTGATGTCGGAACTGCGCGAGGTGATCAACTGGCTGTGGGTGTCGATGATCGCCACCACGTCGGGATGCGCTGCACGCAAACTTTGCATGTCCGGGTACACCGTGACGGAGCCGAACTGGCGTTGCAGCGAGGCCTTGACCCAGTCCACGGCCATGTCCGGTTTCGAGGTGTTGACGTAGGCGTCGTGGATCGGCTGCACCAGCAGGCTCTGGCCGAAACCGGTGCCGGCGTTGGCCTGATAGTCACGCAGGTATTCGCGGTTGGTCTGGGTGCTCGGGCTGTAGACCACGCCCAGTGACACGTCGGGACCGCTTTTCACCTGGGCGGCGCTGCTGCGGCCGACCGGTTGGGTAAACAGCGTGTCGAGGGACGAAAGCGCTTTCGGCGCGGTGGGTACGGAACAGGCGGACAAGGCTAAAACCGATATCGCCAGGGTACTGGCAAAGGCAAGTTTCATGGTGAGTCTCCCGTGAAGCAACTTCAGTCGGAACGTCAGAGTTGTCGCGGCTGTTTGTGACGGGCGCACGACAGTTGATTCAGACTAAACCCGCCAACCTGTAAATAAGCTGACAATTTTCCGTGTTGTGGCGATGTATTAGTTTTATTGGCTTTAAGGCAAAACGGTTAATTTCGTCCGGACATAAAAAGGCGCAAAACAGGGTTTTGCGCCTTTTTATTTATGCTGTGCCAACAACCATCAGTTTTTCAACGGGATCAGCACTTGTTCGTCCGGCGCCAATACCATGAACACCAGCAACTTCGCCGGTTTGCTTTTGCTGGCGTTTTTTCGACACCAGATGTTCGGAGCCGGCCGGTTCGTACCAGAACTGGCCTTTCTTGTAGGTGATCGGCTGTTCGCCCTTGACCTGGGAAATCACTTCGCCTTCGAGCACATAGGCCATGGCGGTACCGTCGTGCTTGTGGGCGATGGAGGACTGCCCGGGTTTGTAGTCGACTTCAATCATCATGGCTTTCTTGCCGGGGGCGTTTTTCAGCATCTGGTCTTGCAGGACGGTGACTTTCTCGGATGGGTCGTGGGCCAGGGTGGCGGCAGACATGGACAGGGCGAGAACGGCGGTGAAGAGGTGCAGGGCTTTCATGTTCGATCACCAGTTGGGGAGGGGTGGTGACCACAGTAGTCTGCGGGGTGGGG
>NZ_JABULD010000701.1:0-10684 GCF_014060985.1 Pseudomonas sp. MD195_PC81_125 | reverse complement strand
CATCGCTGGCAAGCCAGCTCCCACAGGGCTTTGTGGTGATTGCAGGATTGCGGGCAGGGGCGAGCCAGCTGGTGAAGAGGCTCAGGCCGGCGCCCAGCGTCGGTGTAGCCAGCGCGCGAACGCATCCAGCGCAAAACCCAGTACGCCGATCAGCAGCACCATCGCCATCAGTTCCGAATACGCCAGACGATCACGCGTATCGAGGATGAAGTAGCCCAACCCGGCGCTGACCCCGAGCATCTCGCAGGGCACCAGCACGATCCACAGAATGCCGATCGACAGCCGGACCCCGGTCAGCACATGGCCGAGCACGCCGGGCAGGATCACCTTGCGCAGGGTCTCCCAACGGGTGGCGCTGAGGCTGCGGCTGAGTTGCAGCCAGCGCGGGTCGAGCTGGCGTACGCCGGCCACGGTGTTGAGCAGGATCGGCCACACGGCGGCGAAGGTCAGCAGGAAGTAGATCGGCTGATCACCGACACCCATCAGCATCACCACCACCGGCATCCACGACAGCGGCGAAATCATCCGCAGAAACTGAAACGCCGGCGTGGTCGCCGCTTCCAGATGCCGGTAACTGCCAATCATCAAGCCCAGCGGCACACCGATCAGCAGCGCCAGCAACAGCCCGACCAGAATCCGCTTCAGGCTGACCAGCACATGCTCGTACAGCTCCGGGCGCAGCAGCAGTTCGCCGAGGCTGGCCAGGGTTGCCTCGGGTGAAAAACGCAGTGCCAGGCTGTCGCTGCCGCCGAACACGTGTACGCCCAGCCACCACAGCAGCAACAGGCACAACAGCCCCGCGACGCCCAGCAAACCGTGCACGGTCGAAGAAGATCGCTGACGCATCAGAGGCCGAACTCCTCGCTGCGATCAAAGCTTTCCGGTAATCCGAATGCCTTCATCCCGCCGACTGTAGCAATGGCATTACGCACGAAGCGATCGTCTACCAGATCCCGGGCGGTTTGCTGCGGATCGAGGTTGGCAAGGAACCCCTTGTCGCCCTCGATCAACGTGTCCTTCAGACGTTTGACCAGTTCTTCGGTGTAGCTGGGGAACGGGTACGGCTGAAAATCGATGCGCTGCTCGTCCCAATGGCTGTGCTGAATCGCGCCGCTGGCCAGATATTGCTCGCGGTCGCTGGTGGCCGGCGACAGCACCCGGTCGAGCACGGGTTGCGCGTGCGGCGTGTAGCGATTTTCGCCGTCCCTGGACAGCAGTTTTGCGGCCTCGGCGCGGTTGTCGCGGGTCCAGACCTGCGCCTTGACGATCGCGTTGACCACTTTCTGCGACCACTCGGGACGGCGATTCAGATCCTGCTCATGCATGAACACCACGCAGCAGGCGTGATTGCGCCAGACGTCGCCGGTAAAGCGCTGCACGCGGCCAACCTTGAGTTCCTCGGCCAGCGCGTTGAACGGCTCGGCGACGATGTAGCCAGCGATGCGTTTGCTCGCCAGGGCCGGCGGCATATCGGACGGCGGCAGCACCAGCAGATTGACTTCGTTCGGCGCCAACGCGGCGCTCGCCGATTTGCTCACCGGCACCAGCCCATGATCGCGGAACAGCTGCTGCACCACCACGTTATGAATCGAATACCAGAACGGAATCGCCACCGATTGCCCACCCAATTGCTTGACCTCGGTGATGCCCGGCGCCACGGTCAGGCCCGAGCCGCCGACGTGGTTCCACGCCACGACCTTGGCCGGCACCTTGCTGCCGTAACGCGCCCACACGGTCATCGGCGACAGCAGATGAATCACGTTGACCTGCCCGGAAATGAACGCCTCGATCACCTGCGCCCAACTGCGCAGCAGCACCGGGCGCTCGGCCTGAATGCCTTCGGCCTCGAACAGCCCGTTGTTGTGCGCCACCAGCAACGGCGTGGCGTCGGTGATCGGCAGATAACCGATGCGCACCGGCGCGTTCGGCTCGGCAGCGGCACGGGCATTCAGGCTGTTGAGCAGCGGCAACGCGCCGCCAGCGGTCAGCAACGCGCTGAGTTTGAGGAAGTCACGACGTGTGTGAGTAAAGTCGTCCAGGCACATGGTCAATCTCCGACGTAGCGGGCACAGGTTGAGTAAGGGGATTGCGGCTCGCCCGCCGAAGGGTTTTGAGGATGTCGATGCGCAGCGCGCCCAGTTCCTCGACCAGCTCGGCACGCGGCTGAGGCAGGTCGATGCGCCACTCGCCGAGGATGTGCGCCGGGCTGTTACCCAGTAGCAGAATCCGCTCGGAGAGCAGCAGGGCTTCGTCAATATCGTGGGTAATCAATACGGCTGCGGTGTGGTGCTCGGCAATCAGTTGCAGGAGCAACTGCTGCATGTCGGCGCGGGTGATTTCATCCAGCGCGCCGAACGGTTCATCGAGCAACAGCACCTGCGGCTGCCCGCGCCAGACACCGCGCCAGCGCGGTGCGTTGGGCCATGCCGCCGGACAACTGCGCCGGGTGCTGCAACCGCGCGTGTTCGAGGCCGACCGCAGCGATGGCGTGGTCGATCCGCGCCTTGCGCTGCTCGGCCGTGAGATGCGGCTGGCGGGCGAAGTCGAGACCGAAGGCGACGTTCTTTTCCAAAGTCAGCCACGGCAACAGGCTCGGGTCCTGAAACGCCACCGCCACCCTTGGATGTGCGCCGGTCAGCGGCTCGCCAAGCAGGCTCACCCGCCCCTGTTGCGGTGCCTGCAACCCCGCCAGGACACGCAGCAGACTCGATTTGCCGACACCGCTGGCGCCGAGAATCGTCACCACTTCGCCGGGCTGCAATTGCAGGTCGAAATGTTCCAGCACGGTGTGCCAGCCCTGCTCTCGCGGGTAGCCGAGGCTGATGCCGTACGCCTCCAGCACCGGCGCGGTCATGCCGTCGCTTCCCGTTTCTGCCGCTGCAATTCAGCGCGCAATTGCACCAGGCTCGGGGTGACAATCGGCACGAACGCCGACTCGCGCCAGCGCCGGGCGAAACCACTGCCGTGCTCGGTCAGATAGGCCTTGCCGCCGCTGGATTGCAATTCCAGTTGCACGGCGTTGGCGGCGGATTCGGCCAGCGCGATGCGGATCTGGAACAACGCGCCCGGCTGGGACAGGAAACGTCCGTCGTGCAGGCCCTGCTTGAGCGCGTCGACGGTCTGCGCCAGTTGCTCGCGTTGTTCCTGCAACGGCTCCAGCAGAATCGAACGGCCGTCCTGCAAATGTCCTTCGACCTCGGCCAGCGCCCGTCGCGCCAGACCAATCGCCATGCCGCACTGCAAGCCGAGGAACGCCGGGCGCACCGCTGGCAGAAACTTGCGCGCATCTTCATGCAGCTGCCATTCGCGTCCGACCGCCACTTGCGCGAAATCGATCGCTGCGGTGTTGCTCGATTGCAGCCCCATCAGTTGCAGATCGGCTGAACGTGTTACGCCGGCCGCGCCATCCGGGATGGCTAGCACGAAGGGTGAACCGCCCGCCTCATGCTCGATCGCCGCCGCCACCACAAAACCGCTTTTGCGCAGGTTGGTCACCCAATGCAGGCGCCCGTTCAAGGCCCAGCCGTCAGCGGCACTGGCGGCGCGCACTTGCAGTGCCTCGATGCCTGACAGGTACTTCATCGCGTTGGACAAACCGGTGGCGCCGGCCAGTTCTGCGCTGAGCAGTGAAGGCAGCAGCTTTTCCCTTAGTGCAGCGTTGGGACTGTGCAGCAAGTATTCGATAAAGGCCCTTTGGCCCCAGAATACGAACGCCGCTGCCAATGAATGGCTGGCGACGGCGGCCAGGGTTTCCACGGCATCGCTGACGTGACCACCGCTGCCGCCCAGCGCCGGGCTGACGCCGACCCGTAGCACCCCGGCCTGCGCCAGTTGTGTCAGCACCTGTTGCGGATCGCCGTCGCCCGCATCCAGGGCCTGGGCGTTGTGTTCCAGCCATTGCATCAATGCCGGATTGAGCATGTCGTTTCTCTCCTTGTACGCAGCCGCATCAACCATAGACGATGCGGCCCGAAGCGCTGGCGGATTACGCGCGATACGCCGCCAGCTCAGGGTTGAGCGGCGTGTCGGCGAACACGTTTGCGAAGTTGCACAGGGTCGCCAGGCTGATGCCGAGGATCACTTCCAGCGCATTGCCTTCGGTGTAGCCGGCGGCCTTGAATTGGTTGAAGGTCTGATCGCTGACCTTGCCCCGGGTGGCAATCACTTCGCGGGCAAATGCGGCCAGGGTTTCCAGTTTTGCCACGGGCACAGTGGCTTTTTCACGCAGCGCACTGACCACTTCCGGCGGCAGTTTGGCCTTATTCAGCGCCACGGCGGTATGACCTGCGACACAGAAATCGCAACCATGGTTGGTCGCGGCAATCAGTTGCACCACTTCGCGCTCGGCGAGGCTGAGTTCGGACTTGCCATTGAGCGCCGATACCGTAACGTAGGTTTCCAGTGCGGCCGGGGCATTGGCCAGCACGGCCAGCAGGTTCGGAATGATTCCGGAGTTTTTCTGCGCATTTTCCAGAAACGGTCTGGCGGCTTCGGGAGCGCTTTGCACGGTGTGAAGAGTGACGCGCGACATGGAGTGGACTCCTGCTGTTGAGTGTCCGGTCAGTCTGTTGGTTATAAAAATTTCGATCCATATTCTAAAGTAGCGATTACTTGCTCCTGAGTGTTTCCATTAGATGATTTCGTCCAGCCCTTTGGTTGATTGGTTATTAGAAAGCCTTGAACTCGACGCCAGTCTGTTCCACGTCGGGCGCTATTGCGGGGGCTGGCACGCGAGTACGCACGGGCTGGCGCGCGCCAGTTTTCACTTGATCGTGCAGGGGCGTTGCTGGCTGCACATTGATGGGCAGCCACGGTCGATACCGTTGAACGCCGGGGATGCGGTGTTTCTGCTGCGGGATCTGAATTACCGCCTCTCCAGCGCCGAAGAGACAGCCCTCGCCCAGACGCTGCCGCGCAGGGCCATGACCGCGCTCGACAGCCAGGCGCAGGACGGTGTCGGGCTGGTTTGCGGGTTCTTCCATTTCAAGTCGGGATTGTCATCGCTGATCATCGAGGGGTTGCCAGACTGGATCATCCTGCGCGCGGGCGATCCGTCTTCCAGCGCGGCGCGAGCCTTGTTCGAGTTGATCCTGCAAGAGTGCGAACGCCTGCCGGCACCCTCCTCGGCGCTGCTCGAACGCTTGAGTCATCTGCTGTTTTTGTATGTGCTGCGCCAGCAGATGGCCGACAACCAGAGCCTCGGCGGCCTTGTGGCATTGGCGCGCAATCCGCAGTTCGCGCCGTTGCTGGACCAGTTGATCGCACAACCGCAATTGCCGTGGTCGCTGGAGAGCATGGCGGCGAGTACCGGCCTGTCGCGCTCGGCATTTTTCAAACGTTTCAACGAACTGGCCGGACAATCGCCGGGGCAGGTATTGCTGGCGTTGCGCATTCGGCATGCCTGCCAGTTACTGCGGACTAACCACACGGTGGAACAGGTGTGTGCGGCGGTGGGCTATCAGTCGATCGCCGCGTTTACCCGGGCATTTGCCAAGTCGGTGGGCGTGCAACCGGGGGCTTATCGCAAGCAGCATGAGGGGCGCTGAGCTTGCTCGCGAAAGCGTCAGATCAGCCAACCTCATCGCTGAATGTCACACCGCTTTCGCGGGCAAGCCCGCTCCCACAGGGGATTGTGTCGATCAACGGCTTTGTGCACGCCACAAAAACCTGTGAAAGCTGGCGTGCCAGCGACGGCGTTGGTACATCCAACGTCTTTATCGACTGAACCGGCGCCTTCGCGGGCAAGCCCGCTCCCACAGGGGATTGTGTCGATCAGCGGCTTTGTGCACGCCACAAAACCTGTGGGAGCTGGCTTGCCAGCGATGGCGTTGGCACGTCCGGTACCCACGACTCGATGATTTTTTATTCCATTAATCAACCGGAAAATCATTTTTTAATCTTTTATCGCTATTAACCTCAGCCTCTATCATTGCGCGTCTGCACTTGACTCATAAAAGGAATGTTCCATGCAAAGACGCCTGTTACTGGCTGCACTGTTTGTCGCTGTCGCCGGGTGCGCCAGTCCTCCTGCTGTTTCGGTGCATACCAAAGATCCCGCCAGCTCCACCCTGCAAGGTGACGCCACGCGTCCGGCGCAGGCGCAATGGATCCGCACCGAGCTGTACTTCTCGGTGGGCACCGTGGATGGCAAGGACGGCGCGGTCAGCCCGGCGCGCTGGCGCGAGTTTCTCGACAAGGAAGTGACGTCGCGGTTTCCCGACGGTTTCACCGTGTTCGATGCGTACGGACAGTGGCGCGATCATGGGGCGAAGGAGCCGGAGCGGCTGAGCACCAAGGTCATCGTGATCCTGCACGAGAACAATCCACAGAACGCTGGCAATATCGAGGCGATTCGGCTGGCGTACAAACGCATTACCGGAGACTTGTCGGTACTGCGTCTGTCGCAACCGGCCGAAGTCTCGTTTTAATCGCTGATCGGCCCCAGAGCTTGCCGAGGCGTCGACGCCAGGCGGCTCAACCCCGCCAACAGCAGCGCGCCCACCAGCAACACGCCAACTCCCCAAGAAAAGCGCCCCACTCCCACCACTGTCACGCTCGAAAAGAGCATGTACAGGCACAGCCCGAAAAACAGCAGCGGCAACAGCGGATACAACGGCACCCTCACCGGCCTCGGCACGTCGGGAAAGCGTCGGCGCAGGATGATCAACGCCAGGCTGCTGAAGCTCAGAAACAGCCAATACACCGGGGTCAGGTACTCGACCATGGTGTTGAAGCCGCTCTGGGTGAAGCTGCCGAACAGCACCAGCAACAACGCCACTGAGCCCTCCGCCAGCAACGCTTTGCGCGGCACGCCGTCGCGTTCGTGCCACTCGCCGAAACGACGCAACTGCGGCACATCGCGGGCAGCGGCATAGGTGGTGCGGGCGCCGACCAGCAGGGTCGAGTTGATGCTGGCGATGGCCGCGATACCCACCATCAGCAGAATCAGCAGCACGCCAGGCGCGCCAAATGCACGGTTCAACAGCTCCACCGCCGGTGCATTGCTCGCCGCCAGTCCAGCGAATCCCAGGCCTCGCACAAACGCCCAGTTCAGTGCCAGATAGATCGCCATCAACACCGTCAGCGCACCGAGCATGGCGATGAATATTCCACGTCGACCGTCGCGCACTTCCGCCGACAAGGTCGCCGCATCGCTCCAGCCGCCGAACGCCAGAAACACGAAAATCATCGCTGCGGAAAACCCGGCCATACCGGTGTTTTCCGGCGTGACCGAGACGCTTGCTGGCGCGGCTTCGATCCCCTGCCACGCCAGCCACACACCGGCGCTGGCGATGCTCAGAAAGCCCAGCGCCAACAAGCCCACCAGCAAGGTCTGAGTGATGAAACCGATGTGCTTGCCCGTGAGATTGAGCAGCACCAGCGCAGCGATCACCCCGCCGGCAAACAGCCCCGAACCGTATCGCCCCAACGGCACCACGGCGTTGACGTAATCGGCAAACATGAACGCCGACAAGGCGATCCAGCCCGTGTGCATCACCGAGAAGCGTGACCAGGCAAACAGGAACCCCATGCGCTCGCCATAGGCGGTGCGCAGAAAGTGATAGTCGCCACCGGGATGTGGGAATGCCGTGGCCATTTCGGCAAAGCACAACGCCCCGGCCATCGACGCCAGGCCGCCGAGCACCCACACCCAGTAGAAATATTCCGGCCCGACGTTCAGCGCCACGGTCGGCGCGGTCTTGAGAATGTCGGTGGTGATCACCATGCCCAGCGTGATCAGCAGCGCCTGCAGCACCGGCAGATGGCGCTTGGGGCCGTTGGAGTGATTCATGCAGAGTTCCGCAAAAAGTCCGCCATCCGTGGCGGTTCGACTTAGAAGCCGTAAGTGGCGCTGGCGTAGTAATACGCGCCATTGGTGCCAATCGGCGACAGCACGTCATACGGCAGGTTGCCGCCGTAGTTGATCGCCGAGCCGGAGCGTTCCGGGTAGTTGTCGGTGAGGTTGTTGCCGCCCAGGGCCACGCTGAATTTCGGGGTGAATTTGTAGGTCACCTCGGCGTCCAGTTGCCACACCGCGCCGTAGGTCTGCTCCGGTTGCGAGTCGCCAAAGTCGAAGACGCGGGTGGTCTCGCCCTGCCGGGTCAGACGCCCGAGCAAGCCCCAGTGTTCGCTGGCCCAATTGGCGGAAAACACGAAACGATCCTTGGGCGCCGCGTCAGTCAGGGTGTTGGTTTCTTCAACGCCGACCAGCGCATCGTTGCCGATACCCAGCGCCGTCAGTTGCGCGGGCGTGCCTTTGGTGCTGGTGACTTTGGTGTGGTTGTAGGTGTACGCGGTGGTCAGGCCCAGTTGCCCTTCATACAGCGGCTGGTGGTAGTTGAGCACCAGTTCGGCACCGTGGGTGCTGGTGTCGGCGGCATTGGTGAAGAAGTTGACATCATGTACCCCGGCCACACCGAAGTTATCGTTGATGTATTGCTCCATGGCATCGCTGCCGATGCGCTGCGACAGGGTGATGCGATCCTTGACGTCGATGCGGAACACATCGAGCGAGGCATCGAAGCGCTCGTTGAACTGGAAGGTCAGGCCGAGGCTGAAGTTCTTCGAGGTTTCAGGATCGAGCTTCTCTGCCCCCAGCGCGCGGGCGATCGGGTCGTTGACCGAGAGCACGCGAATATCGGTGAGCGTGCCGCCTTCGCCGAAGTTGCTGGTGGTGTTCTGAAAGCCGCTCTGCGCCAGCGACGGCGCGCGGAAGTTGTTCGACACCGCACCGCGCAACGCCCACTGCTCGGTCAGTTTGTAGCGACCACTGAGCTTGCCGGTGAGTTTGCTGCCGGCATCATCGTAATGTTCCCAGCGGGTGGCGGCGTCGACGAAAAAGCGGTCAGTCAGATCGCCCGAAATTTCCGCGTAGGTGGCAAACACGTTGCGGTCCAGGTCCGATTCTTCGCTTGGGCGCAGACCGTTGGCGCCGTCAGCGCCGGAGCCGATGTACGAGGCCGCGTCACCGGCGTAGGTCAGGTAGTTTTCGTAGCGGTATTCACCGCCCAGCGCCAGCACGAACGAGCGTCCGCCGAGGCGCAGCTCGCGGCTGAAATCGAGGTTGGTGGTGGTCTGGCGCAGCTCGTAATCGCCGGTGTCGAATTTCGTCGGCGAGTCCTCGCCGAGGCTGACGTTAAGGGTGCGGCGGGTGGAGCCGTCGAAGCGGTTACGGCCATGGGTAACGCTGCTGTCGAAGTCCCAGTCTTCGCCGATCATGCCTTTGAAACCGGCGGTGGCAGAGACGTCCTTGTTGTCGCCCAGCGACTGCGGCAGGTAGCCGTTGGGATAAAACTGCGGCTGCTCGTAGGGGTAGCGATAGAATTCGGCGCCGGTGGTGTGGCGCTGGTTGTAAGTGCCGAAGCTGTAGGCTTTGCCGCCGGCCAGCGGCAGCTCGCTGTTGAACCACAGGTTGACGTCCCGCGCCAGGCCGTCGCCCATCACGTAATTGCGCTGGTCCGGGGTATCGGCAAAGCCATCGAAACCGGCGCGGTTGGTCGGGTTGCGATTTTTGTACTCGGTGCCGCCGCGAATGAACCCGCCCTCTTCGCCCAAGCGCGTGCCGATCTTGGCGGTGGTCACGCTGTTCTGGCCGTCGGTGGTGGTTCTGCCGATGGCGTCCTGATGAGTGTGAAACGCGCCATAGCTGGTGGACACTTCACCGCCCTCGGGGGCGTCGTCGAGGATGATGTTGATCACCCCGGCAATCGCGTCGGAACCGTACTGCGCCCCGGCGCCGTCGCGCAGCACTTCGATGCGTTTGATCGCGCTGATGGGGATCGAGTTGAAGTCCACCGGCGCCGTGCCGCGACCGATTTTCGACGAGTCGTTGACCACCGCCGAGGTGTGACGGCGCTTGCCGTTGACCAGCACCAGCACTTGGTCCGGACTCATGCCGCGCAGCTGTGCGGCGCGCACATGGTCAGCGCCACCGGAGTTGGACTGACGCGGCATGCTGAACGATGGCAGCAACGTCTGCAGCGCCTGGCCCAGTTCACCGTCGGCCGCGCCCGTGGACTTGAGATCGGCGGCGGTCAACACGTCCACCGGCACTGGAGAGTCGAGCACCGTACGTGCCGTGCCCCGAGTGCCGGTGACCAGCACGGTACCCAGCCGTGTGTCATCGTCAACGCGGGTAGAAGTGTCTTCGGCTTGCGCCGGAAGTTGCCAGATCGCACCGACCACCGCGATGGCCAGTAATGAACGGGAACGCTGATACATGTGACAGCTCCTTTATCGCAGCTAATACCCGGCCGTTGCCGACAATAAAGGGTCGGCAATCAATGCACGGCAATGTCTGCTGTAGTTTTGGAAATCAGGAAGGCTGATTAGTGACTGAAGCGCAGAATCCCCAAAGTCAGTTTCTCCGTTGAACACCGATGCTAGACGGGCTGAAGGCTTGCCGTAAAAGAACCAATAACACTTAGGTTAGATCCGGCTGAATAGTTGTATTTAGAGCAACACAAGTGTTGTTCCATCAACACTTAAACCAACTAAAGATCAACTAACTAAAATGTAGACAACTTCCCTGTGGGAGCTGGCTTGCCAGCGATGGCGTTGGCACATCCAACGTCTTTATCGACTGAACCGGCGCCTTCGCGGGCAAGCCCGCTCCCACAGTGGATTGTGTCGATCAGCGGATTGGTGCACGCCACAAAAACCTGTGGGGAGCTGGCTTGCCAGC
>NZ_JABULD010000103.1:0-4028 GCF_014060985.1 Pseudomonas sp. MD195_PC81_125 | reverse complement strand
CACCCCCCAATCCCTGTGGGAGCCGGGCTGCGCCCGCGATGGCGCCAGCCCGGCCAAACGCCCTCCCGAGCCTGACCCAAAACCTGTGGGAGCGAGCCTGCTCGCGAAGACGCCAGCCCAGTCAAAACGAGTTCCCCAGCCTGACCGCGAACCTGTGGGAGCGAGCTTGCTCTCGAAGACGCCAACCCAATCGACACCGTGCTGTATCCATAAACACGATCATCCAGGCACCCGATGACTCAAACCTCCTCACCCCTGAGCTGACGACTCATCAGATCGCAACTCGCCGACCACGACGTCAACCACGCCGGCATCTCCGGCGACTGTTCAGGCAACCCCAACGCCCTGACAAACTCACCCGGCGCCATCGTGCCTTTCGCCGAACGAAACAGCCCACGCATGACCACCACGCCGATCACCCGTCCCTTGCTCACGAAGCGATGCTCCATGAAGCTCCATTTGTCGTCCCAGCCAAGCATCCGGCTGTGAATTTCAAACGCTTCAAACAGCTTCAGCTCACGCCGAAATTTACCCCAGGTATCGCCAACGATCGGCAACGCCTTAGCGCGCAACGCCACCCGAAACGCGCCACTGCGCAACACAAAATCCATGCGCCCGACGTCAGCCATGGTGAAGTAGCGGCCATTGGTGACGTGCCGATTCAAATCGAGATCCAGCGGCCACACGCGCATGCGGATCACGGTGGATTCCAGCGCATTGACCGGCTTGCGCCACGGTCGGCAAAAAAGCATGCAGAGCAATCGAAACCACAGATTCATCAGTACGTCAGCCCGTTGAAAAGAGCGCTGCACTCTAGCGAGCCGAGCGATGGCGAGGTAGGTGCGTAAATGACTTTTTTGGACGGAACAGTGCATTCCGATCATTGCGGGGTTGATGCTGGATCGGTAGCCCGTTCAATCCGCGGATAAACAGGAAACAATCGGGATGTTTATGTGAAGCCTGCCGTTACCACCGAAGCCCTACAACGCCTTGCGCCATCGCCTACGAGTACGCCAGAATCCGCCGGCTTGTGCGTCTGGCACGCTCTCCGTAACTTGATTCCTGTCACTGCTCTTCAGTGATCGGGTCTGCAAGCCCGCCGGAAAACCAGTCGCATAGCCATGCCAAATGGACGCACGCTCGCGTCCATAAAATGGCAGCTTTGTGCGGGAGACCTTCGGGTCTGCCGGGTTCCTGGTTTCCCGGT
The DNA here is from genome assembly GCF_014060985.1 of Pseudomonas sp. MD195_PC81_125. Taxonomy (NCBI): domain Bacteria; kingdom Pseudomonadati; phylum Pseudomonadota; class Gammaproteobacteria; order Pseudomonadales; family Pseudomonadaceae; genus Pseudomonas; species Pseudomonas sp. MD195_PC81_125. The sequence continues at coordinate 2,821 of NZ_JABULD010000103.1, read as the reverse complement.
CTTGCAGACCCGCGCACAGCTGCCACCCATCATCTGCAAGTGATGCTGGTAGCTCCTAATGAACAATCAGGAGTTTCACCATGATCAAACCAACACCCAACCCACCAGAAACCGACCTCGCATCCCCCTACGAATCCCTCGATTCCAAAAAACTCCACGAAGCCGCCGAACGCGCCCTCGACCATTACCTCACCCCGGCCACCCCAATCATGGCCAGCCACCAAAACCCCGAACCCATGTACCTCGCCAACCCGAAGTGCGACACCGAATCCCTGCTCGCCAACGCCAGCGAAACCCTCGGCTCCGCCAGTGAAATGCTCAACAACTTCGCCGCCACACTCGACACCTCCCACCGCAAAACCGCACTGGGCATCGCCCAGGTCGTCATGCTCGGCGAACTCGCCGTAAACCAGGGCCTCGACAACGTCGAATTACAGGGATAGGCATTATCCAACTGTGGCGAAGGTGTACGCGTCGCCACTGTGGAATGCTGCCGGTTACTAGAGGTTGTTATTGTCCTTCAGCTATTGATCAAACTTGTATTTATGCTTTTTCAGATCGCTTCAGCGCTATGTCTGTGGCGGCTGATCCCTTGTTGAGTCTGTTTTAAGCCTTATTTCCCCCGTGACTTTTGCAAGCCTTAACGCGATTGCCGCACCAAGTAAAATTGACGCTACGTATTTTATTATGTCAAAGATTTTTTCGAAGTGTCTGAAGTTGGATCTTGCTTTTTCAATTGAGTCGCTCTGTATTACATGCCTGGCGTGCTCTTGGATCAGATTGTCAAATCTTTCTTTTATTAAAGGATTTTTATATCTAATTATTCCTTTTCTCTCGTCGGTAAAATAGCGGGCGATTTTCAAGTCAACCTGCGTTTTTGTCGGCTCATCAGGTCTGATTTTCCGATATTCCTCGCATGCTGAAGCCAGTTCTTTGGAAACAGCCGTCGCGTGAGTGTTTGCTGACGGCGGGATGCAAATCGGAGGGTCGCTAAGCCTCGCAGCCGCCATGTTGAGATTTTGGCTTGTGAGTCGACCAATGCTTTCTTCCATATTTATAGTGGATTGATTAATCGCAGTTCCCGACTGGATTGATTGGATAACAAATCCAAAAGCTCCAATTATAATCCACCAGTAATCAGCTTTCTTCCAACCGATATCATCCAGGCGCGTCGGAAGATATTTGGTTTTTCTGATAAGTAACCAATAAAAAACGCAGTATAGAAGGGCTATGCTTCCTGCGATGATGCATGCAATTAATATCATTTGCATGATCGGATCGTACCCCATGTTAGTGCTCCTTTGTTCTTAGTAAACTCGGTAATTCTTTTTATCGGCATAAATTTACTTTGCTAGAGGCGGAGGTGCAGAGATGGCGCTGGAATCCAGTGGATGGTCGTTAAATGTAGGCCTCCTTAATAGGAGGCTGGGCAGACTTTCCTTAGGCGAAAAAATGATCTGAAGTACGTCACCGAATCCATCCGTATCTACGTCAGAGAAGCCTTGAACACAGACGGCTTTCTCAACTGCGCTGGCACAGGGCCACGCCTTGCGCCTCCAGGCCTCGGCTGTCACCCTTCGGCCCGTTCTTTAAGGATCAGAACAAGGAATCAAGGATTGAGTGGCTACGTTCCCAACCCCCCGAAAAACTACCGCTACGAAGAAGCCAAACCCGTCGACATCCACGCCCAGCGTTGGGCGGAGTATGAGAAGCATGGGAAAGAGCCTGCGCGCGAGCCCGAGAAAATCGGCATTGCGTTGAGGATTGGGGTTTTCTTTGATGGTACTGGTAACAATGCGAACAACACGGCGGCAGGGTTGCTGTGTGGTGCGCAGCATCCGATTGCGCCGCAGGATATTCCTGCGAGTTGCATGCCTTACATGAGTGATCCGGATAGCAGTTACGGCAACGATGTCAGCAATGTGAAAAAGCTGAGCGAACTGTATGAGTCGCCGCGACGCGCTGAGGGGGAGGGGCCACGAAAGAAAGCTTCCGGTATGGTCTACGTCGAAGGCATAGGCACCCGTTCAGGTGAAGAGGACAGTAAATTCGGCGCCGGTACAGGACGCGGCGAAACCGGTGTTGCCGGGCGCGTCCAATCTTCTTTCGTGTTGATCGAACAGCGTATCACTGAGGTATTGGATAAAAATCCCGATAGTGAAATTACTTCGTTGACCTTCGACACTTTTGGCTTCAGTCGCGGTGCGGCAGCCGCCAGACATTTCGCCAATGAAATCGTGCGTGGCAAACAAGGCCCTTTGGGCGAGATTCTCCGCAGTAAGTCCGATGCCTTCAGTTCGACCTTTGTCGATCAATACAACAGCGACATCAACATGGGCTTCATTGGGTTGTTCGACACTGTACCGTCGATTGCTGGATGGTCCAATTTAGGCAACATCAAAAGTGCAGTCGCAACGGGGATCAAACTCTACCTCGACCGACGTTATTTCACCGACGTTGTGCAGTTGGCTGCTCGGGACGAATGCAGGGCTAACTTTGCTCTCAATCGAGTAGCGATGGATCATCCGGAAATTGTTTTGCCAGGAGTACATTCTGATGTGGGCGGGGGTTACCTCGAGGAGGCCGAAGAATGCGTGCTCGTTAGCCCAATGCAAACGCTAGAAGTCGGCAATTACGCGGATGTCACTACCACATCTATCTATCAGGATGCGGTCAATGTGAGAAATCAGTGGTTAGCCAACGGCTGGCCTTCCGAAATGCTAGAGATAGTTACTCCAGCTCCATTACTGATGCCGATCAGTCCTCAGGATCGACTGAGTCCTCGAGTCAAACGAGTCTATGCCGCCGTTCAACTCAAACG
>NZ_JABULD010000196.1:0-16086 GCF_014060985.1 Pseudomonas sp. MD195_PC81_125 | reverse complement strand
TTGCCTCGAATCAGCGACGCGGCAGGGCGGCGATCACGTCCTCGGCTTGCAGGCCTTTGTCCCGGTTCATCACCGAGAACTCCACGCGTTGGCCTTCAACCAGGACGCGGTGGCCTTCGCCACGGATTGCACGAAAGTGCACGAAAATATCATCGCCGGAATCCCGGGAGATGAAGCCGAAGCCTTTGGAGGTGTTGAACCACTTGACGGTACCGGTATCGCGGTTGCTCATGTCATAAGTAGTCGGTGCGGCGGCCGGTGAAGACTTGTAGAAGCTGATGGCCAGATGCAGGACCACGGCAACCAGGGCGATTACCAGACTGAACAACACGGCCGGTTGACCGGCGATGACAGGCATCGGTGCAATCAGGGTCAGGGTTTGCAGGACGACAGTCAGCACGAGAAGAGCGCTGACCAGATTTTGCAAATGCTGGCGCGGGCCTTTGTTCCAGTAAGGAATCACTGGAGCGATGACCAGGTTCAGCAGGCCGAAAAAGGCCAGGTAAAGTGCATCGGGTTGTTGCAGGTAAGGAACGGCTTCGGCTTTCAAGCTGGGTATGAACGACAGCAGCAAGGCCGCTGCGCCCATTAGCAGGTGGACGATTTTCAACATTTTGATTGGCTCACGTTATGACGGCTCACAAGGAAGAGCTGAAGGCGCACGGTTCGCTTCGGAAACAATAAAGAGGCGTTGGACACGTGCCCGGCATCAGCCTATGCGCGAGGCCCCGAAAAATGGGGCATGGCGACACACTGCCTATTTAACAGCAAAGCCTGCAGCGACTCAAATCACCCCGGCCAGCGGCACCTGCCCGGTCGATTTGTCGCACGGCGAGCGAGAATTGCCGGCTGCGAGGTTGCGGCTGCCTTGCTAGAGTGGGTCTGCACCTGTTGGATGAATTCAATCGCCTTAGGGGGTAAGCATGGCAATCGATATCGGTATCAGTGAAGAAGACCGCAAGTCCATCGTCGAGGGGCTGTCGCGGTTGTTGTCGGACACCTATGTGCTGTATCTGAAAACCCATAACTTCCATTGGAACGTCACGGGTCCCATGTTCAGGACCCTGCATCTGATGTTCGAAGAACAATACAACGAGCTGGCGCTGGCGGTGGATCTGATCGCCGAGCGTATCCGCGCCCTGGGTTTTCCGGCGCCGGGTGCCTACGCGACTTACGCGCGACTCTCCTCCATTAAAGAGGAAGTCGGGGTGCCAAGCGCCGAGGACATGATCAAGCAGTTGGTCGAGGGCCAAGAGGCCGTGACTCGCACCGCTCGCGGGATCTTCCCGCTGCTGGACAAGGTCAGTGACGAGCCGACAGCCGACCTGCTGACCCAGCGCATGCAGGTGCATGAGAAGACCGCGTGGATGCTGCGCGCGTTGCTCGAGACCTGACAAGCCTTTGCGCGGATGTCCGGGGGGATGTCCGCGTGCTGTTTCAAATCTTACTGAACATGTCGGCTTATCCTACGTTGCTGGGCAACTAGTCATCTGGCGCTGACTTTGCGTCTGCGTTTTTATGAAGGCACAGGATGTTGTCTTTATTACAAGCAGCGATGGCAAAGGAGTGTCAGCGATATGGTAGGTGGAGACAGGCGATGCGAGCATGTCGGTTCGCAACGGGAAATGAAGGTCGATCCGTTTGTCGGCGATTTTGATTTTGAGTTGATCCGGCCGCTGGCAAGGTCAGTGCGTTTGAACGGGTTTGCCACTTGCTTGAGGCTCGAGCAGGTTTACTGGAACATTCTTGGTGACATGGCCGGGCACAACGGCTGTTCGGTCAGCACGCTGCTGTCACATGTGGACCGTGAAGTGCACCTGCGCCACGGCGGGGTGAAAAACTTCAGCGGTCTGGTGCGGGTGGTGTGTGTGATGAATGGTCTGCGGGATACCCCGGCGGCCGCCATGCCCGTAGCGACCAATACTTGAAATGACGTGGCGGGCTGTGCAGTCTTACGGCTGCACAGCCCGCATTTAATGGATATAATCCCGCTCTTTCGCCGCAAAGCCCTGCGCGCGGTGGCAATCTGATCGCCGAGACACCCCCATGCCGATGTACGATTACCAATGTGCTTCCTGTGGTCATCAGTTGGAAGCCATTCAAAAGATCAGCGAGGCACCGCTGGTCGACTGCCCTGCCTGTCAGGCGCCAGAGCTCAAAAAACAGCTGTCCATGCCGGGTTTCCGCCTCAGCGGCAGCGGTTGGTACGAGACCGATTTCAAGACCGGAGCCAAGAAGAATCTGGCCGGTGGCGACAAATCTGACTAGGGTTCAGGCCCAGGTCGAACGACACGCGTGAGATTCCGCAGTGCTTGAGTGCGACGGGATCTCCACCGAATTTCGAATTACGAGAAGCGAAACCACTACCATGATGCGCAGCCATTATTGCGGCCAACTGAACGAAAGCCTGGAAGGCCAGGAAATTACCCTTTGCGGATGGGTTCACCGTCGTCGCGACCACGGCGGGGTGATTTTCCTCGATATCCGTGATCGTGATGGTCTGGCGCAGGTGGTGTTCGATCCGGATCGCGCCGAAAGCTTCGCCGCCGCCGATCGCGTGCGCAGCGAGTACGTGGTGAAGATCACCGGCAAGGTACGTCTGCGTCCGGCCGGGGCAACCAACGCCAACATGGCGTCGGGCATGATCGAAGTGCTGGGCTACGAGCTGGAAGTGCTGAACGAAGCGGAAACCCCGCCGTTCCCGCTCAACGAATACTCCGACGTCGGCGAAGAAACCCGTCTGCGCTACCGCTTCCTCGATCTGCGTCGTCCGGAAATGGCCGAGAAGCTGCGTCTGCGTTCGCGCATGACCACCAGCATCCGTCGCTACCTCGACGAGAACGGCTTCCTCGATGTGGAGACGCCGATCCTGACCCGCGCGACCCCGGAAGGTGCTCGCGACTACCTGGTGCCGAGCCGTACTCACGCCGGTTCCTTCTTTGCCCTGCCGCAATCGCCTCAGTTGTTCAAGCAACTGCTGATGGTTGCCGGTTTCGACCGTTACTACCAGATCGCCAAGTGCTTCCGCGACGAAGACCTGCGTGCCGACCGTCAGCCTGAGTTCACTCAGATCGACATCGAGACCAGCTTCCTCGACGAAAAAGACATCATGGGCCTGACCGAAGGCATGATCCGCAACCTGTTCAAGGAAGTGCTGGATCTGGAATTCGGCGAATTCCCGCACATGACCTTCGAAGAAGCCATGCGTCGTTACGGCTCCGACAAGCCGGACCTGCGTAACCCGCTGGAGCTTGTCGACGTTGCCGATCAGCTCAAGGAAGTCGAATTCAAGGTCTTCAGCGGCCCGGCCAACGATCCGAAATGCCGTATCGCTGCACTGCGTGTTCCAGGCGGGGCGAGCATGCCGCGCAAGCAGATCGACGACTACACCAAGTTCGTCGGCATCTACGGTGCCAAGGGCCTGGCGTACATCAAGGTCAACGAGCGCGCTGCCGGTGTTGACGGTCTGCAATCGCCGATCGTGAAAAACATCCCTGAAGCCAACCTGAACGTGATCCTTGATCGCGTTGGTGCAGTTGACGGCGACATCGTGTTCTTCGGCGCCGACAAGGCCAAGATCGTCAGCGAAGCCCTGGGCGCGCTGCGTATCAAGCTGGGCCACGACCTCGACCTGTTGACCTGCAAGTGGGCGCCAATGTGGGTTGTCGACTTCCCGATGTTCGAAGAAAACGACGACGGCAGCTTCTCGGCGCTGCACCACCCGTTCACTGCGCCGAAGTGCTCGCCTGAAGAGCTGGAAGCCAATCCGGCTGGCGCTCTGTCCCGTGCCTACGACATGGTACTGAACGGCACCGAGCTGGGTGGCGGTTCGATCCGTATCCACCGCAAGGAAATGCAGCAAGCGGTGTTCCGCCTGCTGGGCATCAACGAAGCGGAACAGGAAGAGAAGTTCGGCTTCCTCCTCGACGCGCTGAAGTACGGTGCGCCGCCGCACGGTGGTCTGGCCTTCGGTCTGGACCGTCTGGTAATGCTGATGACCGGCGCCCAGTCGATCCGTGAAGTGATCGCCTTCCCGAAAACCCAGAGTGCTGCGGACGTCATGACGCAAGCGCCGGGTGTGGTGGATGCCAAGGCACTGCGCGAGCTGCACATTCGTTTGCGCGAAACGCCAAAGGCTGAGTAAGACGGGCCTGAAGGCGCATCTTCGGATGCGCCTTTTTTCTTTTCTATAGAGAGCAGGTCGAGATTTTTTGTTGGCTGGCCTCTGCGTGAGCAGGGCGGGCAACGTTTCAAGAGAATTCGGAGCGAGTTATGGCAGGTCATTCCAAGTGGGCGAACATCAAGCACCGCAAAGAACGTCAGGATGCCAAGAGAGGCAAGATCTTCACCAAGTGGATCCGTGAGCTGACCGTTGCGGCCCGTCAGGGCGGCGGCGATCCGGGATCCAACCCGCGTCTGCGTCTGGCTCTGGACAAGGCCCTCGGCGCGAACATGAGCCGCGACATCATCGACCGCGCCGTGGCGCGTGGCGCCGGTGCGACCGAAGCGGACAACGTTGAAGAGCTGACCTATGAAGGTTACGGCCCGGGTGGCGTGGCGGTGATGGTCGAATGCATGACCGACAACCGCAACCGCACCGCTGCAGCCGTTCGCCATGCATTCAGCAAATGCGGCGGCAACCTCGGCACCGACGGGTCGGTCGCGTACCTGTTCGAGCGCAAGGGTCAGATCAGCTTCGCCCCGGGCGTTGATGAAGACGCCTTGACCGAAGCGGCGTTGGAAGCCGATGCCGACGACGTGGTCAGCCATGAAGACGGCTCGATCGACGTGTTCACCTCGTTCACCAGCTTCTATGCCGTGCGTAACGCGCTGGAAGCGGCGGGGTTCAAGGGCGACGACGCGGAAATCGTCATGCAGCCGACCACCAGCGCCGAACTGGATCTGGAAGGCGCAGAGAAGGTGCTCAAGCTGATCGACATGCTCGAGGATCTGGATGACGTGCAGAACGTCTATTTCAACGCGGACATCCCGGAAGACGTGGCGGCTCAGCTAGGTTGACGCAAAATAGAAAGGTCGCAGTTTTTGATGGCTCTACAATTCACCTGTAGGAGCTGCCGAAGGCTGCGATCTTTCTGCTTTTAAAAAGATCAAAAGATCGCAGCCTTCGGCAGCTCCTGGATGTACCCTCAGCTTTCGCATCAATTTCTGCAGGCGTTATGACATTAATTCTGGGTATCGACCCCGGCTCGCGCATCACCGGTTACGGGATTGTTCGCGATACCGGACGTGGCGGCTGCATCTATGTGGCCTCGGGCTGCATCCGTACCGGCGCCGGCGAGCTGCATGAGCGGCTGCAGATCGTTTATCGCGGCGTGCGTGAAATCATTCAGACCTATGGCCCGGTGACCATGGGCATCGAAAAAAGTGTTCATGGCAAAAAAACGCCGATTCCGCGCTCAAGCTCGGGCAGGCTCGCGGCGCCGCCATTGTGGCCGGCGCCGAGGAGAGCCTGGAGATTGCCGAGTACACCGCTACCCAGGTCAAGCAAGCCGTGGTCGGCACCGGCGCCGCCAATAAAGACCAGGTGCAGATGATGGTCATGCACATGCTCAAGCTGACCAGCAAACCGCAGATCGATGCCTCGGATGCCTTGGCCATTGCGATTTGTCACGCGCATACCCGTTCCAGCCTGCTGCCGCATGGTTTGGGAACCGCACGCAGTCGTGGCGGGCGCCTGCGTCTCTGATAGCATCAGCAATCATTTTTGCGGAATGCGGATTTCGCGCCTGGGTCGTCGGCCCGATTCCCGCCTTCCATCTGTCGCCAGCCCACGGCTGGCTAACGCTCAAGGATCTGAAACGTGATTGGACGCTTGCGCGGCACCCTGGCTGAGAAACAGCCGCCGCACCTGATTCTGGATGTAAACGGCCTCGGGTATGAGCTGGAAGTGCCCATGACCACCCTTTATCGTCTGCCGTCGGTCGGTGAACCGCTGACGCTGCACACCCATTTGGTCGTACGCGAAGACGCGCAGTTACTCTATGGTTTCGCCGGCAAGCGTGAGCGAGACTTTTTTTCGTGAGCTGATCCGTCTCAATGGTGTCGGGCCGAAACTGGCCCTGGCCTTGATGTCGAGCCTTGAAGTCGATGAACTGATCCGCTGCGTGCAATCCCAAGACACTTCGGCGTTGACCAAGGTCCCGGGTGTCGGCAAGAAAACCGCTGAGCGCCTGTTGGTCGAACTCAAGGATCGCTTCAAGGCCTGGGAAACCTCGCCGGCCATGTTCGCCCTGGTGCCGAACCAGCCGGACGGCCCGGCGCCGGTCAACACTGCCGAGAACGATGCCGTCAGTGCGCTGATTTCCCTGGGCTACAAGCCGCAGGAAGCGAGCAAGGCGATTACCGCCATCAAGGACAAGAATTTGAGCAGTGAAGACCTGATCCGCCGCGCCCTGAAGGGAATGATTTAAGTGATTGAAGCTGATCGTCTGATCGCCGCCGCGCACAGTCCGCGCGAGCGCGAAGAAGTCCAGGATCGGGCCATCCGCCCGGTCAGTCTGGCCGACTATATTGGCCAGCCGACCGTGCGCGAGCAGATGGAACTGTTCATCCAGGCGGCGCGTGGCCGTAGTGAATCCCTCGACCACACGCTGATTTTCGGCCCGCCGGGGCTGGGCAAAACCACGCTGGCCAACATCATCGCCGAGGAAATGGGCGTGTCGATCAAGAGCACGTCTGGCCCGGTACTTGAGCGTCCGGGCGATCTGGCGGCTCTGCTGACCAATCTTGAACCACACGACGTGTTGTTCATCGATGAAATCCATCGTCTGTCGCCCATCGTTGAAGAAGTGCTGTACCCGGCGATGGAAGACTTCCAGCTCGACATCATGATCGGCGAAGGGCCGGCGGCACGCTCGATCAAGCTTGATCTGCCACCGTTCACTCTCGTGGGCGCCACAACCCGTGCCGGCATGCTGACCAATCCGTTGCGTGACCGCTTCGGTATCGTCCAGCGTCTTGAGTTCTACAGCACGGCGGATCTGGCGACGATTGTCAGTCGTTCGGCGTCTATTCTCGGACTGCCGCTGGATCCGGAAGGCTCTTTTGAAATTGCTCGTCGTGCCCGCGGTACGCCGCGGATCGCCAACCGTCTGCTGCGGCGGGTACGCGATTTTGCCGAAGTGCGGGCCAAGGGCCACATCACCAAGTCGGTGGCCGATCTGGCGTTGAACCTGCTGGACGTCGACGAACACGGTTTCGATCACCAGGACCGGCGCTTGCTGCTGACCATGATCGAGAAGTTCGATGGCGGTCCGGTGGGCATCGACAGTCTGGCGGCGGCGATCAGTGAAGAGCGCCACACCATCGAGGACGTGCTGGAGCCTTACCTGATTCAACAGGGCTACATCATGCGTACGCCACGGGGCAGGGTGGTGACACGGCATGCGTACCTGCATTTCGGTTTAAACATTCCGTCACGAATGGGCGAGATGCCCGTGGCAGACGAGTTTCTCGATGCCGTGGACGATTGATACACATTTTTTGGCGATTTATTCAGCGTTTGTACTGTCACAGGACGGTACTTTTGCGGTAAAGCCTTAAACACTGAAAAAACAGTTGCCTGGCCGGATTGGCAACCCGAGGAGTAAGCACTAGAGTATGCGCGCGCAAAACGGGCTTGAGCCGTTCGCACATCGTTGTCGCGTTTATTACGAGGACACCGATGCGGGCGGCATCGTGTATTACGTTAATTACCTCAAGTTTATGGAACGGGCTCGAACCGAGCGGCTCCGGACGCTGGGCTTTGCCCAGTCGGAACTGGCCGGAGAGGACCTGTTGTTTGTCGTGCATTCCAGCGAAGCGCGCTACCACGCGCCGGCGCGACTGGACGACGAACTGCTGGTAAGCGCTGATGTAATCGAATTGAACCGTGCCAGCCTGCGCTTCAAACAGCAGGTCAGGCGGGCCACGGATAATGTGCTGCTCTGTGAAGGGCAGTTTCTGGTGGCCTGCGTGCGCACCGACAGTTTGAAACCCCGGGCCATGCCCGAATCCTTGCGTACGGCCTTTGCCGACGCGGGCGGCACGGGTACACACTCAAAGCAGGAGATAAAGCGTGGAAGCTAACGTCGTCGACCATTCCTCCATGTGGAGCCTGGTCAGCAATGCCAGCATCGTGGTGCAGTTGGTAATGTTGACCCTGGTGGCCGCATCGGTGACCTCATGGATCATGATCTTTCAGCGCAGCAATCTGCTGCGCGCCGGTCGACGCGCCCTGGAGAGCTTTGAAGAGCGCTTCTGGTCGGGTATCGACCTGTCCAAGCTGTACCGTCAGGCCGGCAGCAACCCGGATCCGGATTCGGGTGTGGAGCAGATCTTCCGTGCCGGTTTCAAGGAGTTCTCCCGTCTGCGTCAGCAGCCAGGCGTCGATCCGGAAGCGGTGATGGAAGGTGTGGCCCGTGCCATGCGCGTTGCCATCTCCCGCGAGGAAGAGAAGCTGGAGCAGAGCCTGCCGTTTCTCGCCACCGTGGGTTCGGTCAGCCCGTACATCGGTCTGTTCGGTACCGTGTGGGGCATCATGAACTCCTTCCGTGGTCTGGCCAGTGCTCAGCAGGCGACCCTGGCCACCGTGGCCCCGGGTATTGCCGAAGCCCTGATCGCCACCGCGATCGGCCTGTTCGCCGCGATCCCGGCCGTTATCGCTTACAACCGTTTCTCTGCCCGCAGCGAAACCTTGCTGAGCCGCTACTACACCTTCGCCGATGAGTTCCAGGCGATCCTGCACCGCAAAGTGCACACCAGCGAAGAATAAGCAGGTATTTCCCGATGGCTTTAATCGCTCGAGCCCGAAACAAGCGCAAGCCGGTCGCCGAGATGAACGTGGTGCCATACATCGACGTGATGCTGGTGCTGCTGGTTATCTTCATGGTGACCGCGCCGATGCTCAATCAGGGCGTGAAAGTGGATCTGCCCAAGGTTTCCAGCGAAGCCTTGCCGCAGGACAACAACACTCAGGTGCTGACCATTTCGATCAAGGCTGACAAGACCTACTACTGGAACCTTGGCAGCGAAGTCGATACTGAAAAGCAGCAGGACAGGGCAATGACGCTGCCACAGATGACTGACGCAGTGACCAAGATCATTCGCGCCGGCACCGAAGGCGGCAAGCGTACCCAGGTCTTTATCCGTGGCGACAAGTCGGTCGACTACGGCGCCGTCATGGGTGCCATGGGCGGGTTGCAGAAAGCCGGGGTCGGTAATGTTGGTTTGATTACCGAGGCCCCCTGATGCAGCAACAGCGAGAGCCGTCCGCCTCGGAAAGCTACTTCTGGCCCAGTGTTCTGGCGATTGTCCTGCACGTGCTGGTGTTCGGCATGCTGTTCGTCAGTTTCGCCTTCACACCCGAGTTGCCGCCGGCCAAGCCGATTGTCCAGGCGACCCTGTACCAGCTGAAATCGAAAAGTCAGGCAACCACCCAGACCAATCAGAAGATTGCGGGTGAGGCGAAGAAATCCGCCGCGCGCCAGACCGAAGTCGAGCAGATGGAGCAGAAAAAGGTCGAGCAGGAAGCGGTGAAGGCTGCGGAACAAAAGAAAGAAGAAGCGGCTCAAAAAGGCCGAGGAAGCCAAGAAGGCCGACGAGGCGAAGAAAGCGGACGAGGCGAAAAAAGGCTGATGAAGCCAAGAAAAGCCGACGATGCGAAAAAAAGCCGAGGCCAAGAAGGCAGAAGAGAAACAATTGGCTGATATAGCCAAGAAGAAAGCCGAAGAAGAAGCCAAGAAGGCGGCTGAAGAAGAGGCCAAGAAAGCGGCCGCTGAAGAAGCCAAGAAGAAGATCGTCGAAGACGCGAAGAAGAAAGCCGCCGAAGACGCCAAGAAAAAAGCTGAAGCTGAAGAGGCGAAGAAGAAAGTCGCCGACGAAGCGAAGAAGAAAGCTGCTGCCGATGCTGCGAAGAAAAAAATCGCAGGAAGCGGCACGTAAATCCGCCGAAGAGAAAAAGGCTCAGGCCCTGGCAGATTTGCTTTCCGATACGCCACAGCGTCAGCAGGCCTTGGCCGATGAGCAGGGTGATGAAGTCGCGGGCAGTTTCGATGACCTGATTCGTGCACGGGCAGCGGAAGGCTGGGCGCGTCCTCCTTCGGCACGCAAAGGCATGACGGTCGTGCTGCAAATCGGCATGTTGCCGGACGGTACGGTGACTTCGGTCAGCGTGGCCAAATCCAGTGGCGACGGTCCGTTCGATGCTTCGGCAGTCGCGGCAGTGAAGAATATTGGACGTTTGACGGAAATGCAGGGAATGAAGCCGAGCGATTTCGCTCCGTATCGTTCATTCAAGATGACATTCACACCTGAGGATCTAGCCTTGTGAGAAACCTTCTTCGAGGAATGCTGGTCGTGATCTGCTGCATGGCAGGGATCGCGATGGCTGATGAAAAGAACATTCTGGTCACCAGCGGCAGCGATCGGGCCACCCCTATTGCCGTCGTACCGTTCGGCATGCAGGGCGGTGCCGTGTTGCCGGACGACATGGCTGAAATCATTGGTAACGATTTGCGGAACTCGGGCTACTACTCGCCGATTCCAAAGCAAAACATGATCAGCCAGCCAAGCCAGCCGAGCGAAATCATCTTCCGTGACTGGAAGGCGGTGGGCGCTCAATACATGATGGTCGGCAGCATTGCGCCAGCGGGCGGTCGTCTGCAGGTGCAGTGGGCACTGTTCAACGTGGCCACCGAGCAGAAAGTGGCTGACGGCAGTGTTTCCGGTACCACCGAGCAACTGCGTGACATGGCGCACTTCATCTCGGACCAGTCGTTCGAAAAACTCACCGGTATCAAAGGTGCGTTTTCGACCCGTCTGCTGTACGTGACAGCCGAGCGTTTCTCCGAGAAGAACACTCGCTACACCCTGCAGCGTTCGGACTACGACGGTGCCCGTGCCGTGACTCTGCTGCAATCGCGCGAGCCGATCCTGTCGCCGCGTTTCGCACCGGATGGCAAGCGCATCGCCTACGTGTCGTTCGAGCAGAAGCGTCCGCGGATCTTCATGCAGAACATCGACACCGGTCGCCGTGAGCAGATCACCAATTTCGAAGGCCTGAACGGCGCGCCAGCCTGGTCGCCGGATGGCAATCGCCTGGCGTTCGTACTGTCGAAAGATGGCAACCCGGACATCTATGTGATGAACCTGGGTTCGCGTCAGATCACTCGTGTGACGGCAGGCCCTGGCATCAACACCGAACCGTACTGGGGCAAGGATGGTTCGACCATCTACTTCACCTCGGACCGTGGCGGCAAGCCGCAGATCTACAAAACCAGCGCCAGCGGCGGTGGTGCCGAGCGTGTAACCTTCATTGGCAACTACAACGCCAACCCGAAGCTTTCGGCTGATGAAAAGACGCTGGTGATGATCCATCGCCAGGACGGTTTCACCAATTTCAAGGTGGCGGCCCAGGATTTGCAGCGAGGCAGTGTAAAGATCCTCACTGATAGCACTCTGGACGAGTCACCCACTGTTGCGCCCAACGGCACCATGGTAATCTACGCCACCCGCCAGCAGGGCCGGGGAGTCTTGATGCTCGTGTCCATTAATGGACGCGTGAGGCTCCCGCTTCCTACCGCACAAGGCGAAGTCAGAGAACCGTCCTGGTCCCCTTACCTGAACTGACGCGGCGCTTTACGTTTTACTTAACACACTGGGGTTCATTAGGAGTTTCACGATGGAAATGCTGAAGTTTGGTAAATTTGCTGCGCTGGCTCTGGCCATGGCTGTAGCTGTAGGTTGCTCGTCCAAAGGCGGCGACAACGCCGGTGAAGGCGCTGTTGATCCAAACGCTGGTTACGGCGCAAACACTGGTGCCGTTGACGGTTCCCTGAGCGAAGAAGCTGCTCTGCGCGCAATCACCACCTTCTACTTCGAATACGACAGCTCGGACCTGAAGCCAGAAGCCATGCGCGCTCTGGACGTTCACGCCAAAGACCTGAAAGCAAACGGCGCTCGCGTTGTTCTGGAAGGCAACACCGACGAACGTGGTACTCGTGAGTACAACATGGCACTGGGCGAGCGTCGTGCGAAAGCCGTTCAGCGCTACCTGGTACTGCAAGGTGTTTCCCCAGCTCAGCTGGAACTGGTTTCCTACGGCGAAGAGCGTCCAGTTGCTACCGGCAACGACGAGCAGTCCTGGGCTCAAAACCGTCGCGTCGAACTGCGTAAGTAATTCGATATGCGAACGTGCCGTCGTGCTGTAACTGTTCTGGCTCTCAGCCTCGCGCCGCTTGCGGCGTGGGCTGCGGTTCCTGTGGTCGATGACAACTCCGGTTATAACAATAGCGGGAGCAGTTATCCGCCTGCGGGTTACGGTACGAACGGCGCCTATGCCGGGGGAGCGGCTTCGGCCCCTGCCTCGGCACAGGGCATGCTGTTCAACCAACTGCAACAGATGCAGGATCAGATATCGCGCCAGCAAGGTGTGATCGAAGAACTGCAGAATCAGGTTGCGCGCATGAAACAGGAATCCCTGGAGCGATACCAGGATCTTGATCGGCGCATAGGATCCGGTGTTGCACCTGCCGCGACTCCTGAGAATTCTTCTGCCGGTGGCGATGCAAGTGCTGCTGCCGGCGCTGCCGCTGGCGCCGGGGCTACTGCCGCCCAGGCACCTGCTGCCAGTAGCGAACCGGGTGATCCGGCCAAGGAAAAGCTGTATTACGATGCGGCTTTCGACCTGATCAAAGCCAAGGATTTCGACAAGGCCAGCCAGGCTTTCTCGGCATTCCTGCGCAAATACCCGAACAGTCAATATGCGGGCAATGCCCAGTACTGGTTGGGCGAAGTGAACCTGGCCAAGGGCGATCTGCAAGGTGCGGGTCAGGCTTTTGCCAAGGTTTCACAGCTCTATCCCAAGCACGCCAAAGTGCCGGATTCGCTGTACAAGCTGGCTGACGTAGAACGCCGCCTCGGTCATACCGACAAGGTCAAAGGCATTCTGCAACAGGTGGTTTCCCAATACCCGGGGACCTCCGCTGCTCAGTTGGCCCAACGCGATCTGCAACGCATGTAAGTGTGTTTGACCCGTTTGGAAGAAACCCGCGCTTGTCGCGGGTTTTTTCGTTAGAATTCATGCCCTTTTTCTGAAACACGCTTCTGGTGATCTACGCGTTGGCGGGGTTGCCGGAAGTGCCTGACGGAGGCGGACAGCCTGTTTAGCTGTTACGCCCGTGGCGACTATGCAAGACACATTGAGAATTACCGAAGTTTTCTACTCGTTGCAGGGGGAAACGCGGACTGCCGGGCTGCCCACGGTTTTTGTGCGCCTGACTGGTTGCCCATTGCGTTGCCAATACTGCGACAGCGCCTATGCATTCAGCGGCGGCACGATCCGCACCCTCGACGATATCCTTGAACAAGTGGCCGGGTTTCGCCCACGCTACGTCTGTGTGACCGGCGGTGAACCGCTGGCGCAGCCCAATGCCATCCCTTTGCTCAAGCAGCTGTGCGATGCCGGTTATGAAGTGTCACTGGAAACCAGTGGCGCGCTCGATATCTCGGCGGTGGATTCGCGCGTCAGTCGCGTGGTCGACCTGAAGACGCCGGATTCCAAAGAGGCGCACCGCAACCGCTACGAAAACATCGAACTGTTGACGCCCAACGATCAGGTGAAGTTTGTCATCTGTTCGCGGGACGACTATGACTGGGCGGTCTCGAAGCTGATCCAGTACGGTCTTGATCGCCGTGCGGGTGAAGTGCTGTTTTCCCCAAGTCATCATGACCTCAATGCCAGGGATCTGGCGGACTGGGTGGTGGCAGACAACCTGCCGGTGCGGTTGCAATTGCAGTTGCATAAATATCTATGGAATGACGAGCCGGGGCGCTGATATGACTGAACAACTGAACACTCACGAAAAACGTGCGGTCATCCTGCTGTCGGGGGGCCTCGATTCGGCCACTGTGGTCGCGATGGCCCGGGCTGAAGGTTACGCCTGCTACACCATGAGTTTCGATTACGGCCAGCGCTCTCATGCGGAGCTGCATGCTGCCGCGCGCGTCGCTCGCGATCTGGGCGTGGTCGAGCACAAAGTGATCGGCCTGAACCTCAACGGCATGGGCGGCTCGGCGCTGACCGACACCAGCATCGACATCCCGGAAGAACTGGGCGAGGGCATCCCGGTGACCTACGTGCCGGCGCGCAACACGGTGTTTCTGTCACTGGCACTGGGCTGGGCCGAAGTACTCGGCGCGCGTGACATCTTTATCGGTGTCAACGCGGTGGACTATTCCGGTTACCCGGATTGCCGTCCCGAGTTCATTGAATCGTTCGAGCGCATGGCCAACCTGGCAACCAAGGCGGGCGTGGAAGGCAACGGTTTCCGTATCCAGGCGCCGCTGCAGAACCTGAGCAAGGCGCAGATCGTCCAGGCGGGCGTGAAGCTGGGCGTCGATTACGGCCTGACCGTTTCCTGCTATCAGGCGGACGATGACGGCCGTGCGTGCGGCAAATGCGACAGCTGCCGCCTGCGTGCAGAGGGCTTCGCAGCGGCCGGTGTAAGCGATCCAACACCTTATTTTTGATTTTTTTCAAAAAGGTGTTGAATAGTCCTTAAAAATCAGTATTATACGCGCCACCACACAGCGGGTCGTTAGCTCAGTTGGTAGAGCAGTTGGCTTTTAACCAATTGGTCGTAGGTTCGAATCCCACACGACCCACCATATTTGGCGGTTTAGAAAATCCGGAAGGCCCACGAAAGTGAGGATTTCCGGGTTTTTTTTTGCCTGCGAATCAGGCACCGCTCCTTTCATCATTGCCTGCGCTGACACAGGTCAGAATCATCTTTTGTATCAACGGGATATTCTGTAGCCTTGCGCAGCTTCAATGCTGTCCGTGCCTGATAATACTCACTCTCCCGGCGGTACCCTCAAGTGGTCCGGAGCCGGGTGTATACTCGACTTTCGCGCGAATGCGCCTGCAGGTCTTGCGAACATGACGCAGATTTCCGAACGCCTTCTGGTTCAAGCCCACCTCGATGCCAAGCAGCCCAAACCGCTGACTGCCGAGGAAGAGGCCTACTACCGTTCTGCCATCGCCGCCGAGCTCAAGGCTCAGGACGCGGTGCTGGTGGCCCACTTCTATTGCGATCCGGTGATTCAGGCCCTGGCCGAAGAAACCGGCGGCTGTGTGTCCGACTCCCTCGAAATGGCGCGCTTCGGCAACGCTCACCCGGCCAAGACCGTGGTGGTCGCCGGTGTGAAGTTCATGGGCGAGACCGCGAAGATCCTCAACCCGGAAAAACGTGTGCTGATGCCGACCCTGGACGCGACCTGCTCGCTGGACCTGGGTTGCCCGGTGGACGAGTTCTCGGCGTTCTGCGATCAGCACCCGGAGCGCACGGTGGTGGTGTACGCCAACACTTCAGCCGCAGTCAAAGCCCGTGCTGACTGGGTGGTGACGTCGAGCTGTGCGCTGGAGATCGTCGAAAGCCTGATGGACAACGGCGAGACCATCATCTGGGGCCCGGACAAGCACCTGGGCACTTATATTCAGCGCAAGACCGGCGCCGACATGCTGCTGTGGGACGGTGCGTGCATCGTCCACGAAGAGTTCAAGTCCAAGCAGCTGGAAGACATGAAGGCGTTGTACCCGGACGCCGCGATTCTGGTGCACCCGGAGTCGCCGACCTCGGTGATCGAGCTGGCCGACGCCGTCGGTTCCACCAGTCAGTTGATCGCTGCAGCGCAAAGCCTGCCGAACAAGACCCTGATCGTCGCCACCGACCGCGGCATTTTTTTACAAGATGCAGCAGTTGTGCCCGGACAAGGTCTTCATCGAGGCGCCAACCGCCGGTAACGGCGCCGCCTGCCGCAGTTGCGCACATTGCCCGTGGATGGCCATGAACACCCTTGAGCGCACGCTCAAGAGCCTGAAGGAAGGGACGAACGAGATCTTTGTTGATCCGGCGCTGATTCCGCAGGCGATACGTCCATTGAAGCGCATGCTGGATTTCACCCAGGCGGCGCGGATGAAGCTGGCGGGTAACGCCTGAGGTCCTTCAGAAACACCCCAAAACCTGTGGGAGCGAGCCTGCTCGCGAAGGCGGTGAATCAGCAAACAATAAATGTCGGCTGATGCAA
>NZ_JABULD010000155.1:0-5138 GCF_014060985.1 Pseudomonas sp. MD195_PC81_125 | reverse complement strand
TGGCCTGCATGGCTTGAAGCCGGCACCTGGCCCGATCTATCTGGGCAACTCCGGTACCTCGATGCGTCTGTTGTCCGGCCTGCTGGCGGCGCAGAACTTCGACAGCACCCTGACGGGCGATGCGTCGCTGTCCAAGCGTCCGATGAATCGCGTGGCCAATCCGCTGCGTGAAATGGGCGCCGTGATCGAAACCGCTGCCGAAGGTCGTCCACCGATGACTATTCGTGGCGGGCACAAGCTGAAAGGCCTGACCTACACGATGCCGATGGCCAGTGCTCAGGTGAAGTCCTGCCTGCTGCTGGCGGGTCTGTACGCGGAAGGCAAGACCACCGTCACTGAACCGGCTCCAACCCGTGATCACACCGAGCGCATGCTGCGTGGCTTCGGCTACCCGGTGAGTGTTGATGGCGCGACCGCGTCGGTCGAGTCCGGCGGCAAGCTGACCGCAACCCACATTGAAGTGCCGGGCGATATCTCGTCGTCGGCGTTCTTCCTGGTGGCGGCCTCGATTGCCGAAGGTTCCGAGCTGGTGCTGGAGCACGTCGGCATCAATCCGACCCGTACCGGCGTTATCGACATCCTGCGGCTGATGGGCGCCGATATCACTCTGGAAAACCAGCGTGAAGTCGGTGGCGAGCCGGTAGCCGACCTGCGCGTGCGGGCGGCTAAACTCAAAGGTATCGAGATTCCGGAAGCGCTGGTGCCACTGGCCATCGACGAATTCCCGGTGCTGTTCGTGGCTGCAGCCTGTGCCGAAGGTCGTACCGTGCTGACTGGTGCTGAAGAGTTGCGCGTCAAGGAATCGGACCGCATCCAGGTCATGGCGGACGGCTTGCTGGCGCTGGGCGTCAAGTGCCAGCCGACCCCGGACGGCATCATCATCGATGGCGGCCAGATCGGTGGCGGCGAAGTGCATGGTCACGGCGATCACCGTATCGCCATGGCCTTCAGCGTGGCCTCGCTGCGCGCCACTGCGCCGATCCGCATCCATGATTGCGCCAATGTCGCGACGTCGTTCCCGAACTTCCTCGCGCTGTGCGCGCAGGTCGGCATTCGTGTGGCACAAGAGGCTCAGTCGTGAAAAACATTGCACCGGTCATCACCATCGATGGGCCAAGCGGTTCGGGCAAAGGCACGGTCGCCGGGATTCTGGCCAAGCGTCTGGGCTGGAACCTGCTGGATTCCGGTGCGCTGTATCGCCTGCTGGCGTTCGCTGCGCACAACCATGGTGTCGACCTGACCAATGAAGAGTTGCTGAAAAAGCTGGCTGCTCATCTGGATGTGCAGTTCATCGCGGCGACCGAAGGCCAGTTGCAGCGCATCATTCTGGAAGGTGATGAAGTCAGCGATGTCATCCGTACTGAAAGCGTCGGCGCAGGCGCGTCCCAGGTAGCTGCGCTGCCGGCAGTGCGCGAGGCGCTGCTGCAGCGCCAGCGCGCTTTCCAGGAAGCGCCGGGGCTGGTGGCTGATGGGCGCGACATGGGCACAGTGGTTTTTCCTGACGCACCATTGAAAATCTTCCTGACCGCCAGCGCCGAGGAACGGGCGCGCCGCCGATATTTGCAGTTGAAGGGCAAAGGCGAGGATGTTAGTCTGTCGAGTCTGCTAGATGAGATCCGTGCACGCGACGAGCGTGATACCCAGCGTGCAGTGGCCCCGCTCAAGCCGGCGGCCGACGCGATTCAGCTGGATTCCACGGAGTTGTCCATCGATCAGGTGCTTGAACGCATCATGAGCGAGATCGCCATTCGCGATATCGCCGGGTGACCAAGAAGGCCGCAGGGGACCAGTCATAGTCCTGCAGCGCTTCTTTTAAATGAAACTAACCCACACCGTCTGGGGTGTGGAGATGGGCGTATTCTTCGCCCTCATCTACAGGAATTAAAATGAGCGAAAGCTTTGCGGAACTCTTTGAAGAAAGCCTAAAGACCCTGAACCTTCAGGCAGGCTCCATCATCACCGGTGTTATCGTTGATATCGATTACCAGGCTCGCTGGGTAACCGTTCACGCTGGCCTGAAGTCTGAAGCACTCATCCCGCTGGAACAGTTCTACAACGACGCTGGCGATCTGACTATCAATGTCGGTGACGAAGTTCACGTTGCTCTGGATTCGGTTGAAGACGGTTTCGGTGAAACCAAGCTGTCCCGTGAAAAAGCCAAGCGCGCTGAATGCTGGATCGTTCTGGAAGCAGCCTTCGCAGCTGAGGAAGTGGTCAAGGGCGTTATCAACGGTAAGGTTAAAGGCGGCTTCACTGTCGACGTTAACGGCATCCGTGCGTTCCTGCCAGGTTCCCTGGTTGACGTCCGTCCAGTGCGCGACACTACGCACCTGGAAGGCAAAGAGCTGGAATTCAAGGTCATCAAGCTGGACCAGAAGCGCAACAACGTTGTCGTTTCCCGTCGCAGCGTCCTCGAAGCCGAGAACTCCGCCGAGCGTGAAGCTCTGCTGGAATCCCTGCAGGAAGGCCAGCAAGTCAAAGGTATCGTCAAAAACCTCACCGATTACGGCGCATTCGTCGATCTGGGTGGCGTGGACGGCCTGCTGCACATTACCGACATGGCCTGGAAGCGCATCAAGCATCCTTCCGAGATCGTCAACGTTGGTGATGAAATCGACGTCAAGGTTCTGAAATACGATCGCGAACGCAACCGTGTTTCCCTGGGCCTGAAGCAACTGGGCGAAGATCCATGGGTTGCTATCAAAGCCCGTTACCCAGAAGGCACTCGCGTTACCGCTCGTGTAACCAACCTGACCGACTACGGCTGCTTCGCTGAGCTGGAAGAAGGCGTTGAAGGTCTGGTGCACGTTTCGGAAATGGACTGGACCAACAAGAACATCCACCCTTCGAAAGTCGTACAAGTCGGCGACGAAGTGGAAGTCATGGTTCTGGACATCGACGAAGAGCGTCGTCGTATCTCCCTGGGCATCAAGCAGTGCAAGTCGAACCCATGGGAAGACTTCTCTGGCCAGTTCAACAAGGGCGACAAGATCTCCGGCACCATCAAGTCGATCACCGATTTCGGTATCTTCATTGGTCTGGACGGCGGCATCGACGGTCTGGTTCACCTGTCCGACATCTCCTGGAACGAAGTGGGCGAAGAAGCCGTACGTCGTTTCAAGAAGGGCGACGAGCTGGACACAGTCATCCTGTCGGTTGATCCAGAGCGCGAGCGCATCTCCCTGGGCATCAAGCAACTGGAAAGCGATCCGTTCTCCGAGTACGTCTCGGTTAACGACAAAGGCGCTATCGTTAAAGGCACCGTGAAAGAAGTTGACGCCAAAGGCGCCATCATCGTTCTGGCTGACGACATCGAAGCGACCCTGAAAGCCTCCGAAATCAGCCGTGACCGCGTTGAAGACGCGCGCAACGTTCTGAAAGAAGGCCAGGAAGTTGAAGCCAAGATCATCAGCGTTGACCGCAAGAGCCGCGTAATCCAGCTCTCGATCAAGTCGAAAGATGACGCTGAAGAGAAAGAAGCTATCCAGAGCCTGAACTCCGTTCAGGAAGCTCCAGCCGATACCACCATGGCTGCTCTGTTGAAGCAAGCAATGGCCAAACAGAACTAAGTTCTGCTTGATCATGAAAAAGGGCGACTTCGGTCGCCCTTTTTTGTGCCTGCGATTTGGTGGGGGCTGAGACAGCGGTGAAACCATTCCCTTCAGCGGGTTGTCTGTTTCTTTAATCGGATCAATCGCCTATTCGCGACTAAGCTGTGGGTAGTAGTCGTGCAGTAGTCGGGCGTTGCCTGGCATAAGGAAGTGGATGAACAAATTTATTGTGTTGATTGCTGTGTTGATTTTGGCTGGCTGTACCACCAGTGCCAAGACGCATGCGGTGCGTGGCGTCAGTGGTATCGAGATTGACTGCTCCGGTTTGGGGTCGGGTTGGGAGAAGTGCCAAAGGCGCGCGGCGAAGGAGTGCAAGGGGGCGGGTTACCGGGTGATCACCCGATCTGATCAGGCCAAAGATGAGGATGAATATCCGTTTGGCTTCAATCCCGCGGGCTACGTCACTCGAACCATGCTGGTGATGTGTCGCTGAATGAGCGTTGCTCCTGTTCAGTGCTTTAGTGTGCTGAAAACGGGCGTTTTGATGCCGAGAAAGATATGTCAATCCCTGGGCTGTTCAAAATCTTCCGGGCGTGCTAAAACCTTTCAAGCGCTGATCTAGCTGCTTGAAAAAGAAGGGAAAAATATGACGAAGTCGGAGTTGATCGAACGAATTGTCACCCATCAAGGGCTACTCTCATCCAAGGATGTGGAGCTGGCCATCAAGACCATGCTTGAACAAATGTCCCAGTGCCTCGCTACCGGTGATCGCATCGAGATCCGTGGGTTTGGCAGCTTTTCTCTGCACTATCGTGCGCCGCGCGTCGGTCGCAATCCAAAGACCGGTCAGTCTGTCAGCCTTGACGGCAAGTTTGTTCCGCATTTCAAGCCGGGCAAGGAATTGCGTGACCGGGTGAATGAGGAAGAGGAGGAGGGGGTTTGACAGTCGCTATCTCTCGAGGAGTTACTTGTGCGTAACCTCAAGCGCATACTTCTAGGTGTCTTCATATTGTTGCTGGTGTTGGCGGTTCTTGCGTTTGTGCTTGAGAATCAGCAGTCCATCTCATTAATGTTCCTCGGTTTGTCGGGTCCCCAGCTTCCGCTCTCTGTGGTGGTGGTCATCGCACTGCTCGTTGGCATGTTGATTGGTCCGATTCTGGGGTGGTTTCTGGGACGTTCGTCCAGAGCGGCGCGCAAGCGTCTGGTCTGAGATCGACGACTACGGGCTATCATTCAAATTTGGTTCGTCGCCTGTCCATATCCATTAGTAAAACGTTCATTAAGCTGTAAAATGCAATCCTTGTTCGATAGTGGTTTTTTCCACGTCGATTCAGACTGGCTCTGACGGAACCCTTCAGGTTGATGGCTTCTGCATTCATGGATTAGACAGTGTTCGTGCCACTGTCCGCAGCTCAAGGGTATGGTTTCGCGTGAAAATTCTAGTTACCGGCGGCGCCGGGTTCATCGGCTCGGCAGTCATCCGTTACATCATTTCCAACACTACCGACTCTGTGGTCAACGTCGATAAGTTGACTTATGCCGGTAACCTGGAGTCCCTGGCAGAAGTTAGCCAGGATCCGCGTTATG